>CABVAS010000315.1 GCA_902496375.1 uncultured Collinsella sp. | reverse complement strand
CTCGGCGGCCTCGCCCTCGCCGGCGTAGGGCAGCAGCGCGTCGGCGCGCAGCACGCGTAGCGGCTCCTGGCGGCTAAAGACCGCGGTGCCCGAATAGCCTTTGCGCTCGGCGTAGCTCCAGGTTTGGTGATAGCCGGGCAGGTCGATATCGACCTGGCCCTCCTGCAGCTTGGTCTCCTGCAGCGCCAGGATATCGACGTCGAGTTCTTGCGCGATCTGGATAAAGCTCGGGTCCTTTTTGAGCACGGCGCGCAGGCCGTTGACGTTCCACGAGGCGAAAGTGTAAGTCTGAGGCATGGTGTCCTTTCGACGGGGTTGGCAGGCTTAAGATTAGCGCAACAGGGGCGGGGTGGGCTCCGTGCATGCTGACTTAAAGGCCGCATGCTGGGACGTCGCTCAACGCTGCCCGACTAACAAGGACGGAGGACTCATATGACGCAGGCAATATCGGACCCCAGGCAGGCCTCCGCCGCGCTGGCGGATCTGTTTGACGCCCACAAGCGCGTGGTCTTCTTTGGCGGCGCTGGTGTTTCCACGGCAAGTGGCATCCCCGATTTCCGCAGCGTGGACGGCCTGTATCACCAGCAGTTTGCCTATCCGCCCGAGACCATGCTGTCGCATAGCTTTTACGAGGCACATCCTGCGGAGTTCTTCGACTTTTACCGCACCAAGATGATCGCGCTTAACGCTAAGCCTAACCGCTGCCACACCAAGCTGGCCGAGCTGGAGCGCGCCGGCAAGCTCGACGCCGTGGTGACGCAAAATATCGACGGTCTGCACCAGGCGGCCGGCTCGCAGCGCGTGTTCGAGCTGCACGGATCGGTCCATCGCAACATTTGCCAGTCGTGCGGCGCGGTCTATAGCGCCGAGTGGATTTGCTCGCGCGAGCACGAGGACGCCGCGGGCGTGCCTGTGTGTCCTGCGTGCGGCGGGCGCATCAAGCCCGATGTGGTGCTCTACGAGGAGCCGCTCGATGAGCATGTGCTGACCGGTGCCGTTGCCGCCATCGCCGCGGCCGATGCCCTCATTGTGGGTGGGACCTCGCTCGTGGTGTATCCGGCGGCGGGCCTTACGCGTTACTTTACCGGCGATACGCTGGCCATATGCAACCTTGCTCCCACCGATCAGGATGCAAATGCCGACCTGCTGATTTCTTGCGACATCGCGGCCGCGTTTGCGTTCTAGCCCGCGCGCGCGGATACAATAGAAAGACTGAGTGCAAAGCGACCCCGCCGCCAGCTCCCCAAGCTCGGCGGCGTGGGCATTTTAGGAGGATGTTCATGGCGAACGACAGCAAGACATGGCGGTGCGGAAAGTATGAGCTCAGCTTTGACCGTCCGCGCATCATGGGCGTCCTCAACGTGACGCCCGATTCGTTTAGCGATGGCGGGGAGCACTTCGACCCCGATGCCGCCATCGAGTACGGCCTGGCGATGCTCGACGCCGGCGCCGACATCATCGACGTGGGCGGCGAGTCCACGCGCCCTGGTTTTACCCCGG
>CABVAS010000314.1 GCA_902496375.1 uncultured Collinsella sp. | reverse complement strand
CCCCAAGGCGGCAGGCGCAAAGCGCCGAGGCCACCGCCGGGACCAGGGCCCGCAGCGGCCACGTGCCCTCACATCAGCCCAGCGGCCTCAACCAATAACGGCCCCATCGTAGGCCGCCTGCAGCAGCGTCACCGCAGGCGGGGGCCGGGCTTAGTTTTCAGAACACTCCGCAGACCAGTGTGGCGCCTTGTCCGCGGCTCCGAAGGAGCAGGACAAGGCGCCACACATGGTCGAGGACGTTCTGAAAACTAAGCCCGGCCCCCGCCGGACAGGTCAACCTACTCGCAGAGCAGCTTGGCGATCTGGACGGCGTTGGTTGCCGCGCCCTTACGGATTTGGTCACCGCAGCACCAGAAGGTGATACCGCGCGCGGCCTCGGGGTTCGAGATGTCGCGACGCACGCGGCCGACCCAAATCAGGTCTTGGTCGGACGTATCCATCGGCATGGGGAAGCGGTCGTGCGCATCCTCGGCAGCCATATCGTCAACCAGCTTGACGCCGGGAGCGGCAGCCAGCGCAGCACGGGCCTCGTCAACCGTAATGTCACGCTCGAACTCGAGCGTGATGCTCTCGGAGTGCGAACGCAGCACGGGCACGCGCACGCAGGTGCAGTTCACGCGCAGCTCGGGCAGATGCATAATCTTGCGGCCCTCGTTTTGTAGCTTCATCTCCTCGGAGGTAAAGCCCTCCTCCTTGACGCCGCCAATCTGCGGAATCAGGTTGCTCGCCAGCTGAGCGGCAAACGCGCGCGGCTCGGGAATCTCCTCGCCACGGCCCAGGGCGGCCAGCTGAGCCTCGAGCTCGGCCATACCGGGAGCGCCAGCGCCCGAAGCCGCCTGGTACGTCGAGACGATCATGCGCTTCACGCCGGCGAGCTGATGCAGCGGCCACGTGGGAACCAGGCCGATGATGGTCGCGCAGTTGGGATTGGCGATAAGGCCGTGATGCCATTTGATGTCGTCGGCATTGATCTCGGGCACGACCAGCGGCACCTCGGGATCCATGCGGAAGGCATGGCTGTTGTCGACCACGACGGCGCCGCGCTTAACGGCCTCGGGCAGCAGCTCCTTCGCGATGTCGTCGCCGGCGGCACCAAGCACGATGTCACAGCCCTCAAAGGCCTCGGGACAAGCCTCTTCGATCACGATTTGCTCGCCGCGGAACTCAACGGTCTTGCCCGCGGAGCGTGCGCTTGCCAACAGCTTGAGCTTGCCGACCGGGAACTCCTGCTCGTTGAGGCACTCGAGCATCTGGGTGCCCACGGCTCCCGTCGCGCCCAAAATAGCAACCGTGTACTGTTTCATGCTTCCCCCTTTAAAGGTTGTGGTTTTTGCCCGCACGCCGAGCAGGCCAATTATTGTTGCCAGTGTATACAAGAACGGGGCGGGCACGAAACCCGCCCCGTCGAAACGAAACCGAAACGAAATGCCCCGCCGTAGATTTTGAGACATGACTCAAAAATCTAGCGAGATAGCAGCTACTTGCGGAGCGCGGCCAATCTATAGATCGGAAGAGCAGTTCTGC
>CABVAS010000313.1 GCA_902496375.1 uncultured Collinsella sp. | reverse complement strand
GAGTGCCATCCTGGATGCCGCCAAGGCCGCGCTCGAGGGTGTTACCGAGTGGACGGCTGCCAACATCGACGCCGCGCTTGAGCCGCTGCCCGAGCAGATGGACCTCAAGAAGCGCGTGGTGTTCCAGGCCGTGCGCGTCGCCGTTTGCGGCAACATGGTGAGCCCTCCGCTGGGCGAGACCATGGCGCTCGTCGGCCGCGACGACTGCCTGGCGCGCATCGACCGCGCCCGCACGATGGCGCTGTAATCGCTGCGCAAACGTATGTATCCGAGCCCCGTTCACCTCGAGCGGGGCTCTTGTTTCTGTAGACGAATGGGATAGGAGGTGCTGGATCCGTGGCCGAGCAACTGTCGCTGTTTGGTTCGCCGGAACCGGAGGAGGTTCCGGTGAAGCCAGTGCCTGCCGCTGCCTCGGCTCAGCCTAAGCCTGCACCTGAGCCCATCGCCGCCTATGCGAGCGTGGTCCTCGACATCCCGACGCGTGCGCTGTCCGAGCCGTTTGCTTATGGCGTTCCGCAGTCACTCGCCAACGATGTCCAGATCGGCTCCACCGTCCTAGTTCATTTTGGCAACCGTGCGGCCGCGGGCTACATCGTCAACATCGCGCCCGAGCTGGCCGACCTGCAAGGTAACGACGCCCTCGACCCCGCGCGCATTAAAGCCATCGAGGCTATCCTCAGCAAACCGCTCTTTACCGCAGAGGCTGCCCGTATCGCACGCTGGATGAGTTACGAGTATGTCGCGACGCTTTCCGAGTGCCTGCGCCTGTTCTTGCCACCGGGCGGAAGCCCGCGCGTGGTCAAGGGCGACGACGGCGTGTGGACTGTTGAACGTCCCGCCGTCAAGCCTATCCAAAACCGCTGGGTCATGCTTACGCCCGAGGGCTTCGACTATACGCCGCCCAAGACCGCGGTCCGCCAGCGTCAGCTCATCGAGGCGCTCCAGTGCGGCCCGGTCACGACGCGCGACCTCAACCTGCTTTACAACAGCATGTCGGCGACCATTAAGGCGCTCGAAAAACGCGGCGTCGTCGTGGTGGAGGAGCGCCGTGCGTGGCGTGGCTGCAGCGAGCAGACCACGCTGTCCTCGGCAAGCGGCAAGACGCCGGTCGCACTTACCAACGGCCAGCAGCAGGCACTCGCGCAGATTGAGCGCGCCCGTCTGGACGCTCATGGAGACGTGGTGCTGGTCGACGGCGTCACCGGCTCCGGCAAAACCGAGGTTTACCTTTCGGCGATTGAGCGCGTGCTGGCGGCCGGCCGTTCGGCCTGCGTGCTCGTGCCCGAGATCTCGCTGACGGCCCAGACCGTCGGCCGCTTCCGCTCGCGTTTTGGCGAGACGGTCGCCGTGTTCCATTCGCGCCTCTCGGCCGGTGAGCGCCTGGACCAGTGGGATATGGTCGCCAGCGGTGCGGCCCGCGTGGTCGTCGGCGCCCGCTCGGCGCTCTTTTGCCCGCTCAGCGACTTGGGCCTCATCATCATCGACGAGGAGCACGAGACCAGCTACAAGCAGGGCTCCAGCCCGCGCTACCAC
>CABVAS010000312.1 GCA_902496375.1 uncultured Collinsella sp. | reverse complement strand
CGCCAGGACGCGCTGCCCCTCGTCCAGCTCGCGCGGCAGGGCCACCATGATCTTCTTCGCGGCCACGCCCGTGCCGCGCTCCGCCGCCTGGGCGGCGTTGAACAGGCGCTCCGGATCCGCGTAGCCGCTGGGCGCGCCCTCGGGCAGGAGCGTCGCCACATGGGCCACGCGCTCCCTGCGCCCGAACCCGGAATAGGTCTCGCCCCTCGCGTCGTCCCGCACGCGCATCGACGTGATGTACGACAACGCGGCCACGGCGCTGGACGCGCTGGAGATGTTCAACGAGTAGATCGCCACGGCGACCTCCTTCCACGCGTGCGGGCACGGGGATTCTCAAGGGGCCGGCCCGAGACCCCTTGAGCCTGCCGGGAGGCGCCCCCGGCAGGGCGGGAATCCAAAGGGCGGAGCCCTGTGGCCCTCCCCGGGCAGGGGCGGGATCGTCAAGGGCGGAGCCCTTGGCCCCCTCGGGAGAGCGCACTGACACAATGCTACCTCCGGTAGCATTAAGTGCGCCCTCCGCATGGCGGAGGGACGGGCCGCGATCGGACACGCGGGGAACGTCCACGACGCGTCTTCCGTGTCCTCCGTCCTGCCTTGTGCCGTCGATTATAATCCTCGGATAACGGACGATGATTGAACCGATTGGAGGAAACGAGATGCCGAAGAGCTTCGCGCAGCAGATCGAGGACGACGAGAACAAGATCAAGCGCATCCGGGAGCACCAGCGCATGGTCAGGGCCAAACAAGCCAAACAGGAGCGCAACGCCCGCACCAAAAGGCTCGTGGAGACCGGAGCGATAGTGGAAAAAGCGCGCGGCGGCGCGTACGACGACGAAGGACGGCAGACGTTCTCGGATGGTCTGAACGGCATCATCTCGGTCTACGACCCGTCCCGCGGCGGCAACGTGGACATGAGAGTCATCGACGTAATCGACCGGCGCATCCCCAGATTGCCAAGGTCCGAAACCACAACAGGCACGGCAGCGGCGGCATCGCGAACCGTGCAAGCCACCGCACCACAGCCAGCCCACGCCCAGCCGCAAAGCTTCACGCCCAACCCCCAGCGCATCGAACACCGGACAGGAGCGCAGCAGCCGGATCGGTGGGCCTAGCCAGGACGGCGCAGCCCTCGCTCCGCTGGGCTGAAATATCTGACTTGGTTCGTAACATATTTCCGACATGTCGGAAATATGTCGTATCATCGTTGCTATGAGTACTGAACTTCGTGAGCAGTGGGAGCAGCTTTACCTGCCGCTGCGCCCGCTGTGCACGAACGACTTCATCGAGGGCGTGTACCGGCAGCCCAGGGCGAAGGCGCTGGAGGGCTACCGGTACATCGAGGCGAACCCCAAGACCGTCAGCGACCTGCTCGTGGTCGACATCGACGACGCGAACGCCCGCGCGATGGCCCTATGGGAGCATGAGGGGATGCTGCCCAACGTGATCGTGGAGAACCCGAGAAACGGCCACGCGCACGCCGTGTGGGCGCTGGCCGCCCCGTTCAGTCGCACCGAATACGCGAATCTATAGATCGGAAGAGCATCGTG
>CABVAS010000311.1 GCA_902496375.1 uncultured Collinsella sp. | reverse complement strand
CGCTAAGGAGCGAGTCGATACCGCCTCCGCCACGCAAAACGAGTTCAAGGTCGCACGCGGCAAGCTCGAGGTGCAGGTGGAGGCGGCCATCAAGGCCATTACCGCCGATGGCACGACGGTGCTCGAGGAAGCGCTCATGCTTCCGGCGCCCACGGACCGCGATGCCGCCGAGCGCGAACTCAACCAGCTTGTGCGCCAGATCAACAACCTTGGTCCCGTTAACCAAGTTGCCATGGAGGAGTACGAGCAGCTCAAGCGCCGCGCCGACTACATCGAGGAGCAGCTGGCCGATCTGGAGAGCGCACGCAAGGCGCTCACCAAGATCACCGTGGCCATTGACCGTAAGATGCGCAAGGCCTTCCTGGTGACGTTTGAGAAGGTCGACGCGAACTTCCGCGAGATCTTCGCTATGCTCTTCCCGGGCGGCCAGGCTCATCTGGAGATGACCGATCCCGAGCATCCTGCCGAGACGGGTATCGAGGTCGTGGCGCAGCCGCGCGGCAAGCGCATCACCAAGATGATGCTCATGTCGGGCGGCGAGAAGAGCCTGACGGCGCTCGCCCTCCTCTTTGCTGTGTACCGCACGCGCACGGTGCCGTTCTATGTGCTGGACGAGGTCGAGGCGGCACTCGATGACGCCAACCTGTCCAAGCTCATCGGCGCGCTCGATGTGTTGCGGTCCGATACGCAGCTCTTGGTCATTTCGCATCAGCGCCGTACTATGGAGGACGCTGACGTCCTCTATGGCGTCTCGATGCAAGCCGACGGCGTCAGTCGCGTCGTCTCGCAAAAACTCGATCGCGAAACCGGAAAGGTCGTGAATGCATAATGGGATTCTTTGACGCTCTCTCGCGCGGACTTGAGCGCAGTCGCGAGGCCCTCAACGAGGTCTTTTACTTTGGCGGCGAGGTCGACGAGGATTTTTGGGAGGACTTGGAGGACACCCTCGTCATGGGTGACATGGGTGCCGAGGTCGCCATCCAAGTCTCCGATGACCTGCGCGATACCGCGGCCAAGAAGAACCTCAAGACCGCCCCGCAACTCCGTCGCGCCCTGGCCGAGCAGCTCGAGCAGCATTTTGTGCCCGTCGAGCGCGATCCGTTCTCTGACACGCCGAGCTGCGTGCTGTTTGTGGGTATTAACGGTGCCGGCAAGACCACGACAGTCGGCAAGATCGCGAGCGCTATGGCTGCCCGCGGCAAGAACGTCGTGATCGGTTCGGCCGATACCTTCCGCGCCGCCGCCATCGAGCAGCTCGATGTGTGGGGCCAGCGCGCCGGCGTTCCCGTCATCAAGCGCGACCGCGGCTCCGATCCGGCAAGCGTTTGCTATGACGTGCTCGATGAGGCCGACAAGCGCGGCAGCGACCTGGTGCTTATCGACACCGCTGGCCGTCTGCACACGAGCCCCGAACTCATGCGTGAGCTTGCCAAGGTGGTCAATGTGACGCGTAAGCGCGCCGCCAATATGGCTGCCGGCCCCATGCCTGTCTCGGTCGTCCTCGTGATCGATGCCGCGACAGGTCAAAACGGTCTGAACCAGGCGCTCGAGTTTAACGAGGCGCT
>CABVAS010000310.1 GCA_902496375.1 uncultured Collinsella sp. | reverse complement strand
CTCGATTTTTGGGTAGTGTCGCGAAAGTTGGTGTAAGGCTCGGCTCGCGATGGTGGCCGGAGGCCGCCTGAGTGAGCCGAGAATCACCTAGAATTCCGCCATTCTATCGCATGCTACGCCGCCTTCCTGCCGGGAATCCGATTTTCGGCCAGGACCAGCTCGATTATTCTGGCCGCATGCTCGGCGGCGGTTCCCTCGTAGCCGGGTGCCGGGGCGTTGACCTTGGCGCCCTCGACGGCCCTGCCGATGGAGTCGTCGCTGAACCATCGGCGGCCCGCCCAGTCCTCGTCCATCTCGGCGAACACGGCCCCCATCATCCTGATGAGCGACTTCCTGCTCGGGAAGACCTGCACGACGCGGCTGCGGCGCTTGAGCTCGCGGTTGGCGCGCTCCTGCACGTTGTTGGTGCGCAGCCTGACGTGGTGCTCGTAGGGGAAGTCCAGGTAGGCCAGGGCGTCGGCCTCGGCCTCCTCCAAAAGCTCGGCGGCCTTGGGGCAGAAGCCCTCGATCTTGGCGGTTGCGAGTTGGTAGAGCTCCCTCACGAGCTCGGGGTCGCGCTCGGCGAACACGGCCTTCAGGATGCCAAGCACGGCGCCCTTTTTCTGCCTGGTCTGCGCGTTGCCGGCGGCGTTGCGCATCAGGTGCACGATGCATCGCTGCCACGCGGCGCCCGGGAAGACCTCCTGGATGGCGCGCTTGAGGCCCTCGTGGGCATCGCTCGTGACGCAGGCGACGCCGTCGACCCCGCGCGCCCGCAGCGACAGCAGGAACGACTTCCAGCCGTCGTAGGACTCGGTGTCGATGGCGTCGAGCCCCAGAAGGCGCCTGTACCCGCTCGAGCCGGCGCCGATGGCGGTCACGAGCGCGGTCGACTGCACGCGCCCGGCGTCCCTGCACTTGATGTAGGTGGCGTCGAGCCAGATGTAGGGGTAACCCACTTCCGACAGGTCGCGTTCCTGCAGGTCGGCGACCGACTCGTCCAGCGATGAGCATATCCTCGACACCTGGCTGGCGCTCATCCTGTCGATGCCCATGGACTGCGCCACGCGCTTGACCTTCCTGGTGGACACGCCGTTGGTCACCATCTCGGACACCGCGGCGACGACCGCGCGGTCAGCGCGCGAGTAACGCTCGATCAGGTCCTCCGGGAAGTAGCTGCCGGCGCGCAGCTTCGGGATCCTGAGGTTGATGGTGCCGACGCTGGTGGCGAGCTTGCGCTCGCGGTAGCCGTTCCTCCGGTTGCCGGCGTTGCAGGCCTCGTCGGCCTGGGCGTCCATGATCTCGTTGACGAGCGACTCGGCCATCACCCTTATGAGCTCGGCCATGTTCACCATGCCGTCGTCGAATCTCGGCATCTGGGTGCCGTCGCCGGCAATCTCGTGTATCTTGTCCATATGCGGTTATCGCCTTTCTGTGAATCTGAACCTAAGCAATTCAAATTCTAGGCGATAGCCGCTTCCTGCTTTTTACGGCCAGGGAAGCGGCCCCTTACACCAACATTCGGCACGCGATCGATTTTTGGTCATCATTCTTAAAGATGCCCATAATGTCTCCTTTCCGTGCGGC
>CABVAS010000309.1 GCA_902496375.1 uncultured Collinsella sp. | reverse complement strand
CTGGGTGGAGTTGGTCAGACGGCCGTAGATGTTACCGGCGTCGGCAAGACCAAAGCGATCGGCGGCGTGCTGGGAGTTGCGGAACACATAGCTCGTGGTCTGGTAGATAGGCACGGCGCGGGAGTCGGATGCGGGATCGGCGCTCTCCTGGCCAACATGAAGCTGCAGGGTATCGAAACCAAAGGTGTGCTCGGGGTTGTTGATGAACTGGCTCATGATGATCTCCTTGATCGAACGAAAGTAAATAAATAAGAGAGAAGTAAGTCGCTGTCTCCTGATCACGCCGACGGGCGCAAACAGGAGCCCGGCATTCGTCTTGGTAAGCAGTTCATATGCGGTCCTCCTTTTGACATCCCGGTTCCGTGGTCGGCTTAATTACCTACCGCCTTTGTGTGTTTTGAATAGTACGAGCATTGTTTCACTCGGTCAATCACTTAAAAGCGCTAACCTGTTATCGGTTTTTTAGATAGCTATCGAAAGGACGGGCACCGATAACACTCCAGCAGCTTCGTTTTCTTATCGCCGTGGCAGAGTCCGGCTCAATCAACGCCGCAGCTCAGCGCCTCTATACCGCTCAGTCCAACATCTCAAACGCCGTCAAAAGCCTAGAACAAGAGCTCCATCTGGAGATCTTTACGCGCTCCAGCCGCGGCGTCACGCTCACCAACGACGGCACCGAGCTTTTGGGCTATGCGCGCCAGGTCGTAGAGCAGGCCGACATGCTCGAGGCACGCTACGAGGACGGTGGCACCCCGCAAGCCCGCCTCGCCATTTCCGCCCAGCACTACGCCTTTTCGGTCGAGGCCTTTGTCAACGTGGTCGAGCGCTGCCGCGACAGCAAGTTCGAGTTCATCATGCGCGAGACCACCACATCGCAGATCATCGATGACGTCCGTGCGTTTCGCAGCGATATCGGCATTCTGTATCTGGATGACTTTAACGCCCGCGTTCTGCAGAAGGCCTTCGCCGATGCCCGCGCAAGCTTCCATCCCCTATTCGACGCGACGGTCCACGTCTTCGTTAGCGAGCGCCACCCGCTCGCACGCCGCCCGCAGCTGTCCCTTGCCGACCTCACGCCCTATACGCGCTACAGCTTTGAGCAGGGAACCTCAAACTCCTTCTATTACGCCGAGGAACCTTTTAGCTATATCCCTTGCGACCGCAACATACGAATCTCGGACCGCGGAACACTTACTAACTTACTTATCACGTCGAACGGTTACACCCTGTCGACCGGTGTCCTCTCCAATGAAATGCAATGGGGCATGGCATCGATCCCGCTAGCAGACGCCCCAACGATGCACGTTGGCTACATCATGCACGACGAGCGCAAGCCCTCTCTCCTCTTGCAGCAATACCTCGACGAGCTCAACCGCATCATCCATGCCAACTAACAGTCGGAAGACGGGGTAGAAATCGTAGATTGCTGGCCCCCGGCGGGCATGGCGCTACAATGGTCACTCACACGAAATGCACTCAACGAAAGGAAGCCCGTGAAGGTCATCATCTATACCGACGGCTCGGCCCGATCAAATCCGGGACGCGGCGGCTACGGCGCCGTGCTCAAATACACCAACCTGCAGATTTTTTGAAACCGGATACGCCTTTTTCGT
>CABVAS010000308.1 GCA_902496375.1 uncultured Collinsella sp. | reverse complement strand
GAGCGCAGGGCGAATGTCTGCCGCGCTGCGTACGTTGACCATGCGGTCGTGGTTGAGCGTTGCCTGGCCGCTCATATGCGCCATGATCTGCGCCTGGAAGCGCGCGGCGTGGGCGGTGGGAATCTCGTCGGGGACAAACGTGGCGAAGCACTGTGCCCACGGCGTGTTGCCGATCTTTGCGAGCGAGATGGCGCAGGCGTTGCCCTCGATGAGGTCGAAATCTTGCGGATGCGTTTCGTCGCCGGGGAAATAACCGTCGGTGCCGGCGGTAAAGCGCAGGTCGAGATCGAGCGTGGCCCAGCCGATGCGGTCGGCGGTGTCGCAGTGTAGGTCAAATACGGGATATGCCATGGTTCCTCCGGTTGCAGCGTTTCTTTGCAAACTGTCTTTGAATTGTATGACTAGGGTATAGTTAGCGCCATATGTTCATGGCGGCCCGCGTTGTGCGCCGCCCTTATCACGGAGGTTTCCATGTCCAACCAGGGCAAGAAGGTCAAGACTCATTATCGCGGCACGCTCGACGACGGCACGCAGTTCGATAGCTCCTACGATCGCGGCGAGCCGCTGGAGTTCACCTGCGGCGCCGGTCAGATGATCAAGGGCTTCGATGCCGCTGTTGTCGACATGCAGGTGGGCGAGAAGAAGACCGTGCACATCCCGGCCGCCGATGCCTACGGCGAGCACAACCCCGAGATGGTCCTGACCTTCCCGGCCGAACAGGTTCCCAACATCGAGCAGATCGAGAAGGGCATGAAGCTCTTCCTGTCCACGCCGAGCGGTATGCCCGTCCCCGCCGTGGTCATCGACGTAACGCCCGAGGCCGTGACGCTCGACGCCAACCACGAGCTGGCCGGCAAGGACCTCAACTTTGATATCGAGCTCGTCGAGGTCGAGGGCTAGAGTATGCCTGAACGCTTGGTTTCGACGACATGCTTGGGAAATCTCAACGATCCGTCCTATGAACTCCTACTTCGCCGGGAGCTGGGCGGTGTCTTTGAAGTTGACGAGCTCCTGCTCGATTGGGACCAGGCTGATGCGCGCACGTTTGTGGGCGTGACGGAGCTGGGGCGCACGATCGATGTTCGGCTGGATACTGCCGACGGCGGTCGTCTTGCCGACGGCGACGTGCTCGCCATCGACCGTTCGGGCATGGTGCCCGTGGCGGTTGTCGTGCGCCTGCGCAGTGCCGAGGTTTATTTGGTCGAAGTTGACCGCATGGACCCGATTGCGCTCGCGCATGCGTGCTGGGAGATCGGCAATATGCACGCGCCGCTTTTCCGAGGCGATTCGGACGAGCATACCGTGCGCATGTATACGCCGGTGCAGCCTGTTTTGGGCCGCATGCTTCGGGGTGTCGAGGGTGTTCGGCTCTCGGTGGTTACCCGTGAACTCGATGCGGACCGGCGCTTTGCGTCGAGTGCGGCGGAGGTCGTCGTGAGCATAGCTCCCGACTTTGCCATCGTAAAAAAGACGCGCGGCTAAGTGCGCGTATGCGCAAGACGGGCTTTGAGGGGCGACCAATCAAAGTCCGTCTTGCTGTTGATAAGAGGCTTTGGGGGAAAGCATATGGGTCTTGAGGGAATCAAGCTGATTGCATGCGATTTGGACGGCACGT
>CABVAS010000307.1 GCA_902496375.1 uncultured Collinsella sp. | reverse complement strand
CGACGGGAAACCTGGACTCCGCCACTGGAGCGCTTGTGATGGAGACCTTCCATAGACTTCAGGAGCGCGGCAAAACCATCGTTCTTATCACACACGACCCCAGCATCGCCGCCGAGGCCGACCGTGCCATGACCATCCGCGACGGTCGCATTCACGACGGCGCGTATATTCCACATGCACCGCGGACCCTGCGCAGCGCCGTAGATAGCCTGCCCATGATTTCCGCCTCCACCAACCCGCCGAAAGGAGTGGTGGCATGAGCGCCCGCGATCTCATCCAGGAAGCCCTTCACTCGCTCGAAGCCAACAAGGGGCGCAGCCTGCTCACCATCCTGGGCATTGTCATCGGCATCGCCTCGGTTATCGCCATGACTTCGCTCATCGGCGGTATCCAAAACAGCCTGGTCAACAGTCTGGGCCTCAATGCGGCACGCATGGTGCAAATCTATTCGTCGCAAGAACTCACCGAGTCGGACATCGAGAAGCTTCAAAAACTGGTGCCGCAGATAGAGCAGATCGGCATTGTCGACAGCGCGTATACCGAGTATAAGACCGGCGATAAAAGCTATACCGTCATGGCACAGGGTGTCGATAGCGACATGCTCGACGCCGTGGGGGCCAGCAAGCTCGTTGCGGGGCGCACCTATTCCCAGGCCGAGTCCCAATCAGGCTCGCGCGTGGCGCTCATCAGCCGCAACGGCGCCGATCAGCTTTACGGCAACGAACAGGATGCGCTGGGGAAAACCATCAAGGTGTCCAACGGCGAGGTGCAGATTGTAGGCGTGATTGATGGCGGCAGCGACTCCATGGGCTCGCTCACGCTGTATATGCCACGCGAAACCATCTCCGGACTGTTTGGCGACGAGAATCCTTCATTCCCCAGCGTGACGGCACTTGCCGCCGAGGGCACGGACATGGATGAGCTCTGCAAAACCATCGAGTCCAAGGTGCGCGCGATGAAGGGCATCGAGGAGGAGGACGAGTACGACAGTGTATCGGCAACCTCCATGAAAAGCGCTATCGATGCACTCAACTCCTTTATGGGCGCATTCTCGCTCATCATGGGTGCTGTCGCCAGCATCTCGCTGCTTGTCGGCGGTATCGGCATTATGAATATGATGCTCACCAACGTGACTGAGCGCATCCGTGAGATCGGCATTCGCCGTGCCCTGGGCGCAAGTCGTCGCGATATCACCGCGCAGTTTTTGGCCGAGTCCTCGGCGCTGTGCGTCACCGGCGGACTATTGGGTGTCCTGATTGGCTATCTGCTGGCATGGGGACTCACGTTCTTTGCCGCAAGCTCGGGTATCATGAGCGAGTTTGGAGCTACCGGGACAATCACGCCAAGCTTCTCCATTACGACAGTGTTGATCGCGTTCGCCGTATCGGTCGGCATCGGCGTAATCTTTGGCTTCTATCCCGCTCGACGCGCGGCAAAGCTCGACCCGGTGGAGTGCCTACGCTACCAGTAAGCCACCACCAACAAGTTGCGGTGAATTAGGGACTGAATATGCTATTTAGCAGCAAAAAGGGGGTGCGGACAGAAAGTTGGACCGCGGGGCGGTCCGGACTGGAGGTTCGCATGTACAGCAGGGAGAAGGTCGAGCTCTTCCTCCTGGCGACG
>CABVAS010000306.1 GCA_902496375.1 uncultured Collinsella sp. | reverse complement strand
GTCGGCGGGCGCACGGGCTGTTGTTTGGGTTTAGGCACGGTGTCCTCCAACTTGTTCGTTGCGTTCGCGCGCGGTGGCGCCGGCGGTAAAGCTTAATCCCTTGACGAGCGCGTTCTTGCCGTACTTGCCTTTCACGGCCAGGACGGCGCGCGCCAGGTCGCGCTCGCGCTCATCGGCCTCGATATCGCTGAACAGATCGATGGTGGTAAATTCCTCGGGCATGAGGTTGCCAAATCCAAGGTTGATGCGCTTGACCGGTCGTTTGGGATCGACAGTCTGCGCCCAGAGCTCATCAAAATAGCCCATGATCTTCTTAAACGAGTTAGTGCGCTCGGGCAGCTTGCGCGAGGCGTTGGAGTGCGCAAAGAGTGCGGCATAGCCACCACGCGGTTTGCCGCCATGCTCTCCCACAAAGATGCCATCGATTGCCTGCGCTTCGCGCACCAGGCGACGCCTTTCGTCATCGCGCTGGACGGGCTTGGGAGCACGGGGCGCGAGCTCGGGGCCATCGGTCGTTGCGGGCTCGATGCCCGAGGTGCTCGAGCGCAGGTGTCCGCAGCCGTCTATATACTGCGCCGTGCCGCTGGCGTTGAGCCGGCGTATGTCGGCGCGCTCGCTCGCGTAGCCCACAAAGAGCGAGACGCTGTCGCAGACCACGTGCTTATCGACTAGATCCAACACGGCGTTGTCGACCATCTCGCGCAAGACGGTGTAGGCCTGCTCGTAGGCATAGCCCTTCGAGAGCACCTGTCCTGTGGTGGTCGAGGTCGCTTGCGGGCGATAGGCTTGGATATCGGCGATGGTTGTCGGCTCGCGCCCGAAGGCGTGGTCGATGAGATATTCGGCATTGACGCCGAGTTCGTCGTAGAGCAGGTTCTCGTCGAGTGCGGCGACGCCCATCAGGTCGTAGACGCCGTATTTCTCGAGACGGGCCGCCACGCCGGGGCCGATGCCCCAGATGTCGGTGATGGGGCGATGGGGCCAGATCTCCTTGCGAAAGGTCCCGTCGTCGAGTATGCCGATGCGGCTGGGTACGTGCTTGGCGGTAATGTCGAGCGCTACCTTGGCCTGGAATAGGTTGGGGCCGATGCCGACCGTCGCCGTGATGCCGGTGCGCGCCAAGACCTCGTCGCGCAGCGTGCAGGCGAACCCTTCCGCATCGGTGTGATAGAGGTCCAGATAGGGCGTCACGTCGATAAAGCATTCGTCGATGGAGTAGACGTGAATGTCTTGCGGACTCACGTATTCCAGATAGATGCCGTAGATTTTCGCCGACACCTCCATGTAGTGCTGCATGCGCGGTACGGCCTTGATGCAGTCGATGCCGTCGGGAATCTCGAACAGACGGCAGCGGTTGTGTATCCCGAGGTCCTTCATAGCCTGTGTGATGGCGAGGCAGATGGTCGTGCGCCCGCGCGATTCGTCGGCAACGACCAGGCACGTAGTGAGTGGGTCGAGTCCGCGGTCGACGCACTCGACACTGGCGTAAAACGTCTTAAGGTCGATGCAGATATAGGTGTGACGCTCGTGCCCCACGCGCCCTCCCATCAAACACATGTTCTTATCGAATACCTGTTCGATAATACCCGCTCGTCCGGACATCGTCAAAACCTGTCCCTTTTTGGTA
>CABVAS010000305.1 GCA_902496375.1 uncultured Collinsella sp. | reverse complement strand
TAACTAAAGAAAGGAGCGAAGCTTAGATATGTGTGTTGAACCACACGCCCATCCGCATGAACCCGGCGACGACCCCTCGCAGCCGGCAGACGAGCCCGAGACTCAGTCCAAAGAGGACCGTCTCGCCAAGAGAATCCTCCATGGGCTGGGGTTTTGCGGCCATTACATGCATTTTCACGGCGGCGGCATATCTGGCAAGGCGCCTATTGTCTGCCTACTCGCCAAGCAGCCGACCGGCGAGCTGTCCCAACAGGACCCCGGCATGCACTTCGACCTCAAGCCGGGGTCCCTTTCCGAGATTCTGTCCAAGCTCGAACTGGGCGGTCTTATCGAGCGCAGTCGCAATCCCAAAGACCGTCGGCAGCTCACCATCCGCCTGACCGAAGCGGGATGGGAAAAGGCCCGTGTTGAGCAGGCAGCCCGCATTCGCTTTAGGGAACAGGCCTTTAGCGCCCTTACGCACGACGAGCGCGAACAGCTCGCCGAGATGCTCGAAAAAATCCGCGTAACCTGGGAGGAACTGGATGATTAAAACCCTCATGGGAAGCATCCGCGATTACAAGAAGGTCACGATCGCCACGCCGCTGCTGGTGCTTGGCGAGGTGCTCTGCGAAATGATGATCCCGTTTATCACCGCCGACATGATCGACGCCATCAAAGACGGCGCCACCGTCGCCCAGATGCTTCCCACCGCAGGCTTTTTGGTGCTCATCGCACTGACGTCGCTCGCTTTTGGTGCCGCTGCCGGCGTCACCTGCAGCCATGCGAGTTGCGGCTTCGCCAAGAACCTGCGTCACGACCTGTTCTACAAGATCCAGACGTTCAGCTTTGCCAACATCGATGAGTTCTCGAGCTCCTCGCTCGTCACCCGCCTCACCACCGACATCAACAACGTGCAGCAGGCCTTTATGATGCTCATCCGCATCGCCGTGCGCGCGCCGCTGGTGTTGGTCTTTGCCTTTGCCATGGCCTACGCCATGGGCGGCAGCGTCGCCATGGTCTACCTGGTCATCATTCCGCTGCTGGGCTTTGGCCTGTTCTTTATCATCTATAAGGTGCGCCCGATCTTTGCCCGCGTGTTCCGCAAGTACGACGCGCTCAACGAGTCCGTCGAGGAAAACGTCACCGGCATGCGCGTGGTCAAGAGTTACGTGCGCCAGGACTACGAGAAAGAGAAGTTCGCCACCGCCGCGCGCGACGTCCAGATGGACTTCACCCGCGCCGAGAAGCTGCTCGCCTTTAACAACCCCATGATGAACATCTGCGTCAACGGCGCGTTTGTCGTCATCATCTACCTGGGCTCCAAGCTCATTATCACGAGCCAGGGTACGCTGTTCGACGTGGGCCAGCTCTCCTCGATCTTTACCTATGGCTTCCAGATCCTCATGAGTCTGATGCAGCTGTCGATGATCTTTGTCATGGTGACCATGGCCGACGAATCGGCGCACCGCATCACCGAGGTGCTGGCCGCCGAGCCCACGATCGCCGATCCCGCCGAGCCCGTGCTCGAGGTCGCCGATGGCTCCATCGACTTTGACCACGTGAGCTTTAAGTATTCCGCGCATGCGAAGCGCCAGGCGCTCGACGATATCGACCTGCACATTAAGAGCGGCGAGACCATCGGCATCATCGGCGGCACCGGCTC
>CABVAS010000304.1 GCA_902496375.1 uncultured Collinsella sp. | reverse complement strand
AAGTTTGTCGCGAGTTCCGCACGCAAAGGAAAGCACTTAATGTGCTTTCCGTCTTGCGCAGGACTGTAGAGCAGCAAACTTAATCGCCCCGCCCGGCGAGCAAGCGGACGACAAACAAATCTGTCCAATAATTCGTCTGAAACACAATGAAAAACCGTTTGATGTGAGTTAATATAAACAACGTCGTGAATCTGACTCCTGCCACATGCATGACAGGGGTTAAACACAAAAAAGGAGTCAACTATGGTTTCTGAGAAGGCTACCCTCGTTAATCCTCAGGGTCTGCACATGCGTCCGGCTGGTTTGTTCGCCTCCACCATGGGCAAGTACGCCTGTGACGTGACGGTCGTTACCCCCGAGAAGGAGGTCAACGGCAAGTCCCCGATGGCCCTCATGGCTGCTGGTATCCCTTGTGGTACCGAGGTCGAGGTCAAGTGCGACGGCGCTGACGAGGCCGAGGCTCTGGCTGCTGCCATCGAGCTCATCAAGAGCGGTCTTGGCGAGTAGAACTCAAACGGGTCGCATGTTGAACAATTAAGTTCATACTTGGGGGCGCAGTGACCTGTATCAAGGTAGCTGCGCTCTTTTGTCATGGATATGGCAAAACGCTTTATCACATGGCACGGAGAGAGGAATGGGAATGTATCAGGGAGTCAACGCATCCGAGGGCATCGGTATCGGCACCGTCATGGTCGCCGTCGATCCCGACTTGACGTTTGAGCCGCACGAGGTTGCTGATTCGGCAGCAGAGAAGGAGCGTTATCAGGCTGCTCTTTCGGTCTTCTGCGAGAAGACCCAGGCTCAGGCCGACCATATGAAGGAGACGGTGGGCGAGGCCGAGGCCGAGATCATGAGCGGACACATCGTCCTGGCTCAGGATCCGGGCATGACCGACGCCATTAACGCCGCCATTGACGGCGGCACCTGCGCCGAGCAGGCGCTCATGGACACCTCGACCATGTTCGAGAACATGTTCCTGTCCATGGACGACGAGATGTTCCGTCTGCGCGCGGCCGACATCGCCGACATCCGCACCGGTATTCTGGCCGAGCTGCTGGGCAAGGAGGTCGTCGACCTCTCCGTCCTGCCCGAGAACACCGTCGTTGTCGTGCACGACCTCACGCCGTCCATGACCGCCACGATCGATAAGGCTCACGTTGCCGGCATCGTCACCGAGACCGGTGGCCGCACGTCGCACTCCGCGATCATCGCGCGCGCCCTCGAGATTCCGGCCGTCCTTTCGGTCTCTAACAGCTGCACCGCACTGCGCAACGGCATGACCGTTGTCGTCGACGGTGGCAAGGGTGTCGTCGAGGCCGATCCCGACGAGGAGACGCTCGCCGCCTACACGGCCAAGGCCGAGGCCTTCGCTGCCGAGAAGGCAGCTCTCGAGGCCTTCCGCGGCAAGCCTTCTGTGACTGCCGACGGCATCAAGAAGATCATCGCCTGCAACATCGGTAACCCCGATGACGTGCCCAACGCGCTCGATCACGACGCCGAGGCCATTGGTCTGTTCCGCTCCGAGTTCCTGTTCATGGACTCTGCTGAGCTTCCTTCCGAGGAGGAGCAGTTCAACGCCTACCGCAAGGTCGTCAGCGCGCTCAAGGGCGCTCCGGTCATCATCCGCACGCTTGACGTGGGTGGCGACAAGGAGATCCCG
>CABVAS010000303.1 GCA_902496375.1 uncultured Collinsella sp. | reverse complement strand
CCGATCTATAGATTTGGCGAATCCCGAACGTGCCACGTCCGGGGATATCGATTTCCAACATAGGGCAGGGTTCCTTTCGATCACGGCCTCGAATGCCTATCGCTTTTCTAAACATGCCGAACTCAAAGCCGATCCGACTTGTGATGCCCGTTAAAAACGGCGCAGCATTCCAAGCATGTCCGATTTTCGCAGATTTTGGCAGAAAATTGCGGTTGTGAACGATATGGATGGGCTTGTCAAGAAGCCTGTGTAAGTCTTTTCACAGGAACCTCTCTATCCTCGCCCTGATGCCCTCGTCGCACAGCAGCTGGTTGCGCACCCGGGCCCAGCCCGGCTGGTGGCATCCCTCGCCCCACCTCGAATACAGCTCCTTCACCCGCAGGTAGAGCAGCTTCATCACGGCGTCCTCGTCGGGGAAGCACCCCCGCCTGACGACCTTGCGGAAGCTGGCGTTCACGCTCTCGACGGCGTTGGTGGTGTACATGACCCTCCTGACGTCGGGGCCGTAGGAGAACAGCCGCTCGACCTCGGCCATCGAGCGCTCCCACGTCGCCACCGCGCCCGGGTAGCGCGCCCACGCCTCGGAGAAGTCGGCGAACGCCGCCCGGCACGCGGAAAGCGACGGCGCGCCGTAGAAGGCCCGGGCGTCGCGGCAGAACGCCTGCATGTCCTTGGACGGGACGTACTTGCAGGAGTTGCGCACCAGATGCACCAGGCAGCGCTGCGCCACCGCGTCCGGGAATATCGCGCGCAGGCCGTCGGCCAGCCCCGACACGCCGTCCATGCTCACGAACAGCACGTCCTCGACGCCGCGCTGGCGCAGCTCGTCGAACACGCCCATCCAGTGGTGCGCGCCCTCGGTCTCCTGCATCCACAGCCCGAGCACGTCCTTGCGCCCGGCCAGGTCGTAGGCGACTATCGCGTAGACCGCCATGCTGCGCGCGCCGCGCCCGCGCCTCACCGGCACGTAGAGGCAGTCGACGAACATGAACGCGTACACGGGCTCCAGCGGGCGCGAGCGCCACCGCTCGAGCTCCTCCCACACCCTGTCGGTGATGGCCGAGACCGTCTCGGCGCTCATCGAGAAGCCGTATATCTCGCGCACCGTGGCGGCTATGTCGCGCTGCGACATGCCCCGCGCGTACATCGACATCACGCGCGACTCTATGCCGGTCAGGTCGCGCTCGCCCTTGGGCACCACCGCGGGCTCGAAGGTGGCGTCGCGGTCGCGGGGCACGTCGATGGGGACCTCGCCGGCGCTCGTGCGCACCACCTTGCGCGTGTAGCCGTTGCGCCTGTTCGGCCCGTCCTTGGGGCCCTTGTCGTTGTCCGGGTAGCCCAGGTGGGCCTCGAGCTCGGCCTTGAGCATCGTCTCGATCATCGGCCCGAACACCGAGCGCAGGGCCTCCTGCGCCTCCTCGGCGGTCTTCGGCGAGAACTCCTCCATGATGGCGGCCGCCACGCGCTCGGCGGCGGGGTCGCCCTTCTTCCTCCTGGTCACGGTCGTCTCCAATCTGCCGCGGGCCATGCCGCGGCCATCGTAGCATGGCCGGCGCCCTGCGCCGGCGACGATCGCCTCCGGAGACGTTGCCCCTTGAGGGGACTTACACAGACAATCTTACAGACCCCGTTGTGAGTCCAACCGCCTTTCGTGAATTTCGC
>CABVAS010000302.1 GCA_902496375.1 uncultured Collinsella sp. | reverse complement strand
TTTTCAGTTGCCAGTAGGTCATCCTGCCATGGCGAGGGCACGGTCATTGATCATCCCTGCGAGACCTGCGACGGTCAGGGCCGCACGCCTTCGCACGAGAAGATCGACATCGATATTCCCGCCGGCGTTTCGACCGGTCGCCAGCTGCGTGTGGGCGGCTTTGGCGAGGCCGGCCTTCGCGGCGAGCCCTCGGGCGACCTGATTGTCAACGTGCGTGTTGCCGACCATGAGCGCTTTAAGCGCAACGGTGACGACCTGTACCTCGTGAGCGATATCTCGATTGCACAGGCTGCGCTCGGCTGCGAGATCGAGGTCGAGGGCATTATGCCCGACGAGGTCGTTAAGGTGACGGTTCCCGCCGGCGCCCAGTACGGCGACACCGTGAGCGTCAATAATTACGGCATGCCGCGCATTGGCGGTGGCGGTTCGCGTGGCCGCCTGATCGTGCAGCTGCGCGTGGTCGTTCCCACCAATCTTTCCAATAAGCAACGCGAACTGCTCCGTGCTTTTGCCGATGAGATGGGCGATGACGTCGCTTCCGGTAAGAAGTCGGTGACCGACCGTATCAAGAGTGCCCTCGACGATATCCTCGATTAAGGAGCCCGCGTGCTCGCACCCCATATTTCCGTCGTCAACCTCGGCTGCCGCGTCAACCGGGTTGAGTCTGACCGTATCACTGCCGATCTTATGCGTCTGGGCTTTGCTATTGTGGATCCCCAGGATGCCGATCTGATCGTCATTAACACCTGTGCCGTTACGGGCGAGGCCGAGGCCAAGACCCGTAAGGCCGTTCGCCATGCGCTGGCCTATCCAAACGAGCCCTATGTGCTCGTGACCGGTTGCGTGGTCAATTTGCATCCCGAGGAGCTGTTGGAGCTTTCGGATCGCGTGATCGCCGAGCCGTCCAAGATCGATGTCGCCGAACGTGTCTGCGAGGTGTTGGGCGTTGAGTCCGATAGCGTTCCCGCCTGCAGCGATGGCGAGGTGGTCGATGCGCTCGGTCGCTCTCGCCTGGGCGTGAAGATTCAGGACGGCTGCAACCATCGCTGCACCTATTGCATTGTGTGGAAGGCACGCGGCCCCGAGCGCTCCGTGCCCGTCGAGTCCGTGCTCGAGCAAGTTCGTGAGGCCCAGGAGGCCGGCGTTCCCGAGGTGGTGCTGACCGGTGTGAACTTGGGTGCCTACGATGGCAAGAGCGCGACCGACGAGCATGTCGAAATCGATGAGCTGCTCGAGGCCATCATGGAGCGCACGTCTATTCCGCATGTGCGCATTTCCTCGGTCGAGCCCATGGATATCTCTGAGCGCCTGCTTAAGGTTATGGCGCGCTATCCGCAGCGTATCGCCCCGTTTTTGCACCTGCCCGTGCAGTCCGGCTGCACGGCGACCCTGCATCGCATGGGCCGTCCCTATAGCGCCGAGGCCTTTGAGGACACGGTGCGTATGGTTCGTGCCATCTTGCCCCAGGCGTCCCTTTCGTGCGATGTCATCGTCGGTTTTCCTGGTGAGACGGACGAGGAGTTCGAGGAATCGCTGGCGCTGTGCCGCCGTGTGGGTTTCTCGCGTATGCACGTGTTCCGCTACAGCAAGCGTCCCGGTACCCTTGCTGCCGACATGCCCGACCAGGTGCCACCCGAGGTTATGGCCGAGCGCAGCCGCCGTATGCGGGCCGCCGCAC
>CABVAS010000301.1 GCA_902496375.1 uncultured Collinsella sp. | reverse complement strand
CGATCACATCGAGGTCGACGGCATGCCCGTCAAGCTCAACCAGGGCGCCGTGTACCTGATGCTTTACAAGCCGACCGGCTACCTCACCACCATGAGCGACCCGCAGGAGCGGCCTTGCGTGGCCGACCTGGTCCCCCGCGACCGCTTTCCGGGACTGTTCCCGGTGGGCCGCCTGGACCGCGACACCACGGGCCTTTTGCTCTTTACCACCGACGGCGACCTGTCACAGGACCTGCTGCACCCGAGTAAGCACGTCTACAAGACCTATCAGGCGCTCGTGGACGGCCACTTGACCGATCGCGACTTGGAACCGCTCCGCCGTGGCATCGAGCTCGACGACGGCCTATGCCAGCCGGCGATCTGCCGAATCATTAACGCGCGCGAGGCCGAGGCCGTAGCTCCCCAGGGCGTCAAGCCCGGCACCACCGCCGTGGAGGTCATCATCCGCGAGGGCCGCAAGAACCAGGTCAAGCGCATGCTGAGCAAGATTCACCATCCGGTAATCCGTCTGCATCGCTGCAACTTTGCCGGCCTGGAGCTCGAGGGCGTGGCCAAGGGCTCGTGGCGCGAGCTCACCGACCGCGAGGTACAGGTCCTCAAAAGCGGCGGCATCCCGCCCAAGCAGGCGAGCGCCAAGTGCAACGGCGGCAAGCCCCAAGACACGCCCGCCAGCCGCACGCGTCACCACGGCAGCCACGGCTCCGCACCCAAGCGCAACACCTACCGCGAGCGCTACACGGGCTAGGCAACCCGCCGCGCCCTAACGCCCGCGAACCATACCAGCACGTCAATCATCGAAAGGAAGCATTGCATGATCGTCGCCATCGACGGCCCCGCCGGTTCCGGCAAGTCCACCATCGCCAAGGAGATCGCCCGCCAGCTGGGCTTTAACAAGCTCGACACGGGCGCCATGTATCGCGCCGTCACCTTCGCCGCGCTCGACCGTGGCATCGATTTGGACGACGAGGCGGCAATCGACGCCCTCGCCGAGCAAATCGAGATCCGCTTTACCAACGGCACCGGCGAGGACACGCGCCTGACCATTGACGGCCAGGACGCTTCGGCCGCCATCCGCACCCCGCAGGTCGACGCCAACGTGTCCAAGGTCTCGGCCTATCCGGGCGTGCGCGCCGCCATGCTCATCCACCAGCGCCGCGCCGCCGAGGACCGCGATATCGTCGCCGAGGGTCGCGACATCGGTACCGTCGTGTTCCCTAACGCGCAGGTCAAGGTCTTCCTGACCGCCGACCCGCGTGAGCGCGCCCGCCGCCGCGTGCTGCAGCGTCACCAAAACGACGCCCAGCCGCTCACGTCCGAGCAGCTCGAAGCCGAGGTCGACGAGACCCTCGACGCCCTTAAGCAGCGCGACAAGCTCGACAGCAGCCGCGAGGTCGCCCCGCTCGTGCCCGCCGAGGACGCCGTGCACGTCGACTCCACCGCCCACACCATCGACGAGGTCGTCTCGATAATCGAGGACCTCATTAACCAAAGGAGGTAGCCCATGCGCCTGTTTAAGCAGACGCCCGAGGACTATTACAACGCCCCCTACGCCGAGTTCCCGGCGCTCATCCGCGGCACTGTCGTCGTGGTTATGGCCATCCTTTGGGCCTTCTCCAAGCTCATGTGGCGCTGGAAGGTAGAGGACGCCGATCTTCTGTTTGAGCGCCAGGAAGGCCGCGGCAGCGTGGTCATCTGCAACCACACCTCGATGGCCGAAATCTATAGATCGGAAGAGC
>CABVAS010000300.1 GCA_902496375.1 uncultured Collinsella sp. | reverse complement strand
TCGCCATCGGCCCGTCCCTGGTGCTGGCGTGACGACACGCGTGCTCACCGAGTCGAGCCGTGACCTCGCCTATGGCGCCATCCGCGAGGCGCATGAAAAGGGTCAGCAGGCCTACGTGATTTGTCCGCTCGTGGAGCCGAGTGACTCGGCCGATGAGCTGGAAGACGTGCCCGGTATTGCTCGCGACGACGAGGGCCGCGTAACCGTCCCCGTGCCGCTGCACGATACGGCAACCGAGCTCGACCGACTGCGTCTTGCGTTGCCGGGGCTTACCGTCGAGCGCCTTCACGGCCGCATGCCGGCGGGGGAGAAGGACCAGGTTATCGATGCCTTCAAGCGTGGCGAGATTGACGTGCTCGTCTCGACTACGGTGGTCGAGGTGGGCGTCGACGTGCCTAACGCCACCGTCATGGTCATCGAGAACGGCGAGCGCTTTGGATTGGCTGCCCTGCACCAGCTGCGCGGCCGCGTGGGCCGTGGCAGTGTGTCGGGCACGTGCCTGGTCATGACGCACTCCAAGGGCAACGGCGGCGCATCGGCGGCACAAGACCGTCTCCAGTCGCTCGAAAAGACCTCGGACGGCTTTACGCTCGCCCAGATGGACCTGCGCCTGCGCCATGAAGGCGAGATCCTGGGTTATCGCCAGCATGGTGGTGTGACCCTGCGCTTTGTCGACCTGGACGCCGACGAGGAGCTGATCGAGTGGGCCCATTTGGACGCGGTCGAGCTCTTGCGGTATGCTTGCAACCTTGACTCTGTGGCGACGCGTCCCTTGCGTGACGCGGTCGCCATGCGTTATCGACATATCTTTAAGGAGGTCAGCGGAGGATGAGAATCATCGGCGGCGAATGGCGCGGTCGTAAGATCGAGGAGCCCCGTGGTCGCGATGTCACCCGCCCCACGACTGATCGCGTGCGCGAGGCGTGCGCATCTATGGTCATGTCGGCATTCGATTTCGATTTGGACGAGGTTCGTGTGTTGGACGCCTTTGGCGGCTCCGGTGCCTTAGGGTTAGAGATGCTCTCTCGTGGGGCCCGCTCGCTCACGACGTTTGAGATCGATCGCAACGCCGCGCGGCTCATTACCAAGAATATCGAGTCGCTCTGCCATGACCGTGCGCGTTGGCGCGTGGTCACGGGCGACATGCTGACGAGTGCCTCACGCGGTCGTGTACCGGGCGGCCCCTTTGATCTGGTCCTGCTCGACCCGCCCTATGCTTTTGGTGCCGAGCCGGTCGAGGAACTGCTGCAGAATCTGGCCCAGCAGGGTCTGCTTGCGTCTGGCGCTTACGCCCTGTTTGAGCATGCTGCCGCCGATGCGGGCGCGCATCCGGCAGACTTTGAGACTGTACGTGAGAAGCGCTACGGCATTACCTCGGTCGACCTGCTCCGTTGGGTCGGCGATGACGATGGTGAGGGCGATAGCGCCGGCACCGATGCTGACAACAATGATGCCACGACGTTTCAGGAGGACGCCCATGAATGACACCATCAACCGCGTGATCGTCCCGGGCACCTTCGATCCCATCACGTTTGGCCATATCGATGTGATCCGCCGCGCCCGCCGCATCTTTCCCAGTGTGATCGTCGCTGTTGCAGAGTCGCAGGGTAAAAACGGTGTGGGCACCACGTTTATGCTCGATGAGCGCGTGGCGCTGGCCCGCGAGGCGCTCGGTGATATCGACGGCGTCGAAGTCCTGCCCTTTATGCCGTGGCCCAGCCCCATATCTATTCGGAAACCGTT
>CABVAS010000299.1 GCA_902496375.1 uncultured Collinsella sp. | reverse complement strand
CGCACGCCCTCGAGCAGCTTGCCGCCGGCACTCGTAATACGACGCTCAAGATCCTCGCAGGTCACAGTGTTGTCGACCACGATAGCAAGGTCGTGCTCAACGGCCGGGTACTGCGAGAACTCACGGTAGTTATCCTGGTTGCGGGCGCCCTTGATCAGCTTGTCCAGGTCAAGCTCAAAGGCAACGACGACCTCGTCGATGCCCATAGCCTCGCGCGCCTCGGGGTGGATCTCGCCAACCCAGCCCAGCACGGTACCGCCCGAGAGCACCTCGGCAGCACGACCCGGTTGCAGGAAGGCATAGCTCTCGCCCTCGACGGGACGGAAGCGAACCTTCTCGATGCGCAGCTGGGCAAGCAGCTCCTCAACGATGCCCTTGCCAAAGAAGAAACGCAGCTTGCGGTACTTCATGTTCCAAGACTGCTCGCTCCACTGGCCCGAGAGCACACCCGCCACGGACTTGGTCTCCTTGGGCAGGCTGGCGTTCTCGCGGCCATGGAACAGGCTGCCGACCTCGTACAGGTGCACGTTGGGCGTGCCGTGGGCCTCGTTGTAGGCCACAGACTGCAGCAGACCCGGCAGCAGCGAGCGGCGCATCTCGGTCTGCTCGGCCACCAGCGGGTTCATGAGAACCACGGGGCAGCCGCGGCCCTCGGTGGACATACCAATCTTCTCCAGGTCGCCCGGGGCGGCAAAGCCAAAGGTCGTGGTCTCGTTGAGGCCGCAGGCACGCAGGATCTCGCCGACCTTACGGGTGAGCTTCTGCTCGCGGGTCAGGCCGCCGATGTGGTTCTTGGCAGCCGGGATGGTCGCCGTAACGCGGCCCATGCCCCATAGGCGCAGAACCTCCTCGATCAGGTCGATCTCACGCGGCAGGTCGGGACGGAAGCTCGGCGGGGTAACCATAAAGTCCTCGCCGTCGCGCTCGACGGTGCAGCCCAGACGGGTGAGCGAGCGCTCGATAAAGTCGGGCTCGATGTCGGCGCCGCAGATGGCGTGCACGCGGGCCAAGCGCAGCTTGATGCTATCGATGGTCTTGGGCGCGGGGAAAACGTCGACGTAGCCGGGAGCGACCTCGCCGCCGGCGATCTCCTCGATGAGCGCGCACGTGACGTTGGCGACATCCACGCAGCCGGTCTCGTCGACCTGGCGCTCAAAGCGAATGGAGGCGTCGGAGATCAGCGAAAGGTCGCGGCTGGTGTGCGAGGTGCGGCCGGCGTTGAAGCAGGCGCTCTCGACCATCACGTCGACGGTGTCGTCCTCAATCTCGGAATCCATGCCACCCATGACACCGGCCAGCGCCACGGGACGCTCGCCGTCGGTGATGAGGCCCATACCGGCGTCGAGCACGCGCTCCTCGCCGTCGAGCGTCGTGAACTTCTCGTCCTGCTGGGCGGCGCGAACCACCACACGACGGTGGCCATCGCGCTCGGCAAAGGTGTCCAGGTCAAAGGCGTGCAGCGGCTGACCGGTGAGCATCATCACATAGTTGGTGATGTCGACGATGTTGTTGTGCGGGCGCACACCCAAGGCGTTAAGGCGCTTGACCATCCAGTCGGGCGACGAGCCGACCTTGACGTTGCGCACGATGCGGGCAACGTAGCGGTCGCACAGGCCCTCGTCGGCAATCTCGACGGAAAGCTCGTCGTCGGTCGCGCGGCCGGTCTCGGCTTTGATGGCGGGCAGCTCAACGTGGAAATCGCGATCGAAGATGGCGCCGGTCTCGCGGGCCATGCCGATCATGGAC
>CABVAS010000298.1 GCA_902496375.1 uncultured Collinsella sp. | reverse complement strand
CACGCAGGCAAGCGGGCCCTCAAAGGGAACGCCGCCGAGCGTCATGGCCAGAGAAGCACCCATGACGTTGATGACGTCGAAGGGGTTGACCTGGTCGGCGACGAGCGAGGTGGCGACGATGTGCACCTCGTTGCGGAAGCCGTCCGGGAAGCTCGGGCGAATCGGACGGTCGATCATGCGCGCGGTGAGCGTGGCCTTCTCGCTGGGACGGCCCTCACGCTTGAGGTAGCCACCCGGGATGCGGCCGGCGGCGTACATCTTCTCGTTGAAGTCGACGGTCAGCGGGAAGAAGTCGTAGTTCTTACGCTCCTTGGACACGACCACGGTGTCGAGCATCGTGGTGTCGCCCTGTTTGACCAGACAGGCGCCGGTGGCCTGCTTGGCAAGCTCGCCGGACTCAAAAGTGTAGGTCTTGCCGTACAGCTCAAAGGTCTTGGATACGAGTGTCATTGTTCTCCTTTACCCCACAGGCCCCTTGCCTGCGGGCTTCTCATGTGACACGGGCCCCCTGCCCCCGCCACGCTTCAGAGCGTGATTGTTCACGCCCTTACACAAAAAGAGCGCCCCGCTGCGCAGGACGCTCTTAGCATGTACAAATCCTACTGGATGTTGTCGCGGATGCCCAGAGCCTTGATGAGCTCACGGTACTCGACGATGTCGTTCTTCTTGATGTAGGAGAGAAGACGACGACGACGGCCGACGAGCATGAGCAGGCCACGACGGGTGTGGAAGTCCTTCTGGTGGGACTTCATGTGCTCGGTCAGCTCCTTGATGCGCTCGGACAGGATGGCGACCTGAACCTTGGGGTTGCCGGTGTCGACCGGGGTGTTACCGAACTGGGCAGTCAGCTCCGCCTTGCGCTCTTTGGAAACAGTCATTGTTTCACCTTTCGTTTTACGTCGCCATCGGGCGACTCGATTCGCCTCGGACTGGGAAGCCGCCGGTGGAGCGAGCAACCAAGGTCGAGGTACCAACAGGTCGGTATGTTACCACAAGCAGCCCGCGCCTGCGCATCATCACCGACCCAACATGAATTCCATCGCACGGAGGCGCTGGTCGGTATGCGTCGCCGCCCACACATGCGAAAGCCCGAGCAAGAACGCCGCCGTATGCGGGTCGATTTTCTCGGCCATAAGCGCATCGAAGGTCATGGACATGAGGGCGCGCAGCCATGCGGTCTCACCGGTCGACACCGGTTCGGCACCTGGAACGCTCGACGCGCACGACCCGCACATGAGACCGCCCGCCTGGGCTGAAAAATACGACAGCATGGGGTCTCCGCACAGCACACAGGCCGAAAAATCGGGACGATAGCCAACGTGCGATAGCAGCTTAAAGACATATGCCGCCACAAGTAGGTCCATATGTGCCGTATCAAGCCCGCTGCCCACCAGGGCAAGCGCTCGCTGCGTTATGGCAAAGGCAAACGGGTCCTCGGCGTCCTCGAACGAGCACACGCGCGCGACCTCGGCGATCGCGCTTGCGGCGCAGGTCGTCTCGTAATCGGGCGCAGCGCCGAGCGGCGCCTCCATAAGCTCGGCCTGAGAAACCACGTCGAGTGACCGTCCATGTGCGAGCAGCATATCGACCGTACAGAACAGCTCGCAGCGCGCAGCCAGGCGTCCGCCGGGTTTGCGGGCGCCCTTTGCCACGGCACGAACCTGCCGACCCCGCTCATCAAGCATTGTCAGGATCAGGTCCGTCTCTTTGAGCTTCGTCTTGTCGAGGACGAGCACCTTGGTGCGATATGTCC
>CABVAS010000297.1 GCA_902496375.1 uncultured Collinsella sp. | reverse complement strand
AAGCCCCGCCAAACAAATGTTGCTCGTCGAGGACATGGGCTGGTTTGACGGCGACAAACTCGAAGGCTTCGTTGACGAGGCGATCGAGATTCTGTCTAAAAACGATGCCCTAGCAGCGAGACTGCCTTATCTAAAAGAGGCGCTAACGTGGCGCCTCGAAAGAATGATCAACATCGCTGAATGGAGTTAGCGAGGCAGCATTGCCCGTCAGCTCCCCTATCTCCCACGCAACGCCTTGAGCTTGGCCAGGGCCTCGGGGCTCAGGCGGCTGCCCAGGGTCATCTTGATCTGGGGTGCTTCCTCGGCCTCATGCACGTCGTTGTCGATCTGTTTGATCTCGTCCACCAGCATGCGGCTCGAGATGCGCGTGACGCCCTTGCCCATGACGACAGCCTGGATCGTGCCGTCGCTCGATACCACGGAGCACGCGCGGCCTTCCTCGCGCGCCTCGATGCAGAGCTTCTGCACCACGGTGTCGGCCGATACGCCCGTCGGCGAAAACTCGATGCGCACGCCGCGGGCCGGCAGGTTGGGACGTTCACTGGAGATATTGCCCGCGCCGTCAAACACGATCACGGCCTCGTAACGGCCCTGGGCAAAGGCAGCAACGTCGTTGATGAGGGCGGTGCGCGCCATATCGTGGACGTCGCTGGAATACGGATCGTCGGAATGGTCGTACACGAGCTTTTCGTAGCGCGGCGTGCAGTGAATCACGTTGTAACCGTCGACCACCAGCAGCTCGGGCTTGTTGGAGTGCACCGTCGAGACTGGGTCGGCGATAGCCTGCGCAAACGCATTGCCGCCCACGCCGTAGGTCGCGGCCGAAACAATCGGCTTGGCCGAGCCCTCGCCAAAGCGCTTGGCCTTGGACTTGGCACGGTTCTTCTTGGACATGCGCTACTCCTCCCCCATGAGCTCGCCGGCGTTGCGGCGCAGCCACTCAAAGCACAACGCCGTGGTCGCCTGGGCAACATTGAGGCTCTCGGTCATGCCGCGTTGGGGAAGCTTGGTCAAAAAGTCGCATTTCTCGAGTACCAGGCGCGAGATGCCGTCGCCCTCGGAGCCCATGACGAGCGCCACGCGACCTTCGAAGGGAGCATCCCAGCAACTGCCCTCGGCGTGCTCGGAAGCACCGCCCACCCAAAAACCAGCGGCCTTGAGGTCATCGAGTGCACGGGCAATATTGGGAACCTGCGCGATAGGCAGATGCATGACAGCACCGGCCGAGGTCTTGTAGCTGCCCACGGTCACGCCGGCGGCACGCTTGTTGGCGATGACGACGCCGGCCGCGCCCACGACCTCGGCGGAGCGCACAATGGCGCCAAAGTTGCCGTCGTCGGTCACATGGTCGAGCACGACGACAAGCGCCGGACCGTCGCCTGCGCGGTCGAGAATATCGGCGACATCAGCATAGGGGAAGTTGCCAACCTCGAGTGCGATGCCCTGATGAGCGCCATGGCTCGACAGTGCGTCGAGCTGCGCGCGCGGCACATACTTAATGCGGACGCCCGCGGCGTTGAGGTCGTCGACCAGGCGCGACAAGGCGGCATCGCGCTCTCCACCCTCGACAATGAGCGCGCACTTGATGGGAAAACCAGTGCGTAGCGCCTCGGCGGCAGCACGGCGGCCTTCGATAAACTCGCCCTTGGGAGCCTGGACAGCATCGCGGTTGCGATCGCGCTGCGGACGTGCGGCCTGGGTACGATCGCGCTGGCCCTTGGGAGCGGCAGCGCGATCGTTGCGGCGAATCGGACGCGAG
>CABVAS010000296.1 GCA_902496375.1 uncultured Collinsella sp. | reverse complement strand
CTTTCGACCGCCGGAATCAGGTAGGGGGCGATGGAAGAGGCGCCGAACGAGGCGGACAGGAAGCCGGAGAGCGTCACGCCGATCTGCACGGTGGACAGGAAGGTGTTCGGGTCACGTGCGATTTTGGCGACTTTGGCGCCGCGAGCGTCCTCCTGCTCCATTTGCTCGATCTGCGAGCCGCGCAGAGAGACCAATGCCAACTCGGTGCCGGAGAACACGGAACCGATAACGAGAAATACAAAAATCAGGAGGATGTTCAAACCAAGTGACATGGCTTCAACTCTAGGGGAGTGGCACGTCAAATTGGGGTGTGCTGGCTGGGCAGTAAGAAACTCGGCAAAGGGAAGGGCACTCTTATCATTACCGCGGACGACGTGTCGACCGGTGTTTCCGATGCGTTGCTCGCCTTCGACGATGCCGTATGCGCTCCAGCGCTGGACGGCATTACTAGTGCAGAGAGGCTGTTTCTCGCGGCTATGGCCAAGGATTCGCCAAATCCCACGCAGGTTGGCGATGTTGCGGATCGCACGCTCAGAAGCTCAGCACTTCCACTTTGCCGGAATCGAGCTGATAGCGGGCGCCGACGATCATGAGCTTGTCAGCGGCGAGGGCCTGCTGGATGACAGGAGACTGCTCCACCAAAGTTTCAATAATGTGGGCCACATGCACGCGCTCGATATCTTCATGCGCGTCGAGCTCGGCTTCGCGCGCCTGCCAGACGGACATGCCGGCCTGGCGCAGAATAATCGATTCGGCGGCGGCGATGTGCTCGTCGAGGTCGTCCATCGCATCCGCGGCCTCCAGTGAGCCGTCGGCTTCGGAAGTGATGGTGTGCATCAGGTCGTCCAGCTCCTGCTCGGCGGCCTCGATTGCGCCGCAGTGCTCGTGACCGAGCACACAGATCAGGCTGACGTGCAGTTTCTTGACCGCGTACTCCAGCGAGGCGATAACCGCGCTATCGATGAGTTGCCCGGCGGTGCGCACGGTGAACAGGTCGCCCAGGCCCTGATCAAAAATGATTTCCGGAGGTACGCGCGAGTCCGAGCAGGAGAGCACCGCGGCATCCGGGTTCTGGCCATCAAGCAACGTTTGACGGGTCTCCTGATCCTGCCATGGATGGTCGGGCTTGCCCTCGGCAAAGCGCCGGTTGCCTTGCAGCATGCGACTCCACGTTGCGTTTGCGGTCGATTCCTGTTCAAAGTCTGACTGAGCCATGAAACCTCCATTATCAGCGGGCTGCTGATTGCCATATTAGCGAGTATTCGCGCATAGTCGTGATTGGGGCAACGGCCATTTGGGCACAAGGGTTGCGGGTGGTGTGATAAGGCTCATACGTTACACCCGCGCGAGCCGTGGCTCACCACATTACGATAGGTGGTGGTAAACGCTTGAAGATTAACAATTCCCGAAAGGACCGATGATGACTCTTCTGCAGCATGAACTGACCGATTTCAAGGTGAACGCATTCCAGAACAACGAGTTCCACGAAGTGACCAAGGACGATGTGCTCGGCCACTGGTCCCTGTTCTTCTTCTACCCGGCCGACTTCACCTTCGTGTGCCCCACCGAGCTTGAAGACCTGGCCGAGAACTACGCCAAGTTCAAGGAAATCGGTTGCGAGATCTACTCCGTCTCCTGCGACACCCACTTCGTGCACAAGGCTTGGCACGACGCCAACGAGAAGATCGCCAAGATCGAGTACCCGATGCTTGCCGACCCGACCGCCCTGCTGGCCAAGGATCTCGACACCTACAACGAGGCCGATGGCATGGC
>CABVAS010000295.1 GCA_902496375.1 uncultured Collinsella sp. | reverse complement strand
TCGTTGGCGAGCTCGACACTCACCGTACGGCGGCTCGCCATCACTTTGATGCCACGCTTGTGCTCCAGATAGTCATAGATAGATTCTGCCGCGATCTCGGGGGTCAGGCCCTTGGCGATCGACGCCAAAAAGTAGCCATGGTCCACTTGGCGCGCACTGCCGTTGAGACTTCGGACACGTACCACGCGAATCAGCTCCTCGCCCACCTTAAAGCCCAGGCGACGAGAGAGTTGCTCAGTGCAAATCAAATGTTCAAAAGACTTGACCTCGGTCGATGCGACGGCATTGTTGCGTTTTGCGAACTCGCCAAACGACTCAACCTCTTCGAGTGCGCCCAGCATATCGGTTTCGCCCTTAAGCCAAATAACGCGCACGCCCTTGCCGTGTATAGGCTGCACAAACATCTGGTCGGCCAGCATGCTCAAGGCGCGTCGAACGGTATTGCGCGTGCAGCCAAACTCCGCGGTCAGCTCGGCTTCGGTTGGCAGCATCTCCTGAAACGCATAGGTCCCGTTGATGATGCGCGAACGGATCTCGCGGTAGATTCCTTCGTAAATCGCTTTTGGCATGATTTCACCTCTAATGAATATGTATGGCTAGGCACGATAGCATTTCTTAAAGTTGTTTAAACCGATTATCGGTAAAGCACGGATTATTTACCGTCGACGGTTCCCCCGAAACCCAAATCGGACCGAATCAAAACCGTCAATGCGGCAAGCAGCCAGTCCTCTACAATGAGTTCATTGTTTAAACGTTCTTGCTCGCACAGCATGTTGCATCCGAAAGGCATATTATGCTGCAGAAAATCCAACGTTTTGGCGGAGCCATGTTCGCGCCCGCCATGCTGTTTTCTATATCAGGCCTCATGGTCGGCATCTCCGCCCTCGCAACGACCGTGGATATCGTCGGCGACCTCGCCGTATACGGAACCCCCTGGTACGTTTTCTGGACTATCATTCAGCGCGGCTCGTGGACGGTCTTTAAGCGCCTTCCACTCCTTTTTGCCGTAGCGCTGCCCATCGGCCTTGCCCAAAAGCAACCGGCACGCTGCTGCCTCGAGGCGCTCGTAGCCTATTTTGCCTACTGTTTCTTTTTGAGCGAGATCATTAAGCTGAGCGGCGACAACCTTGGACTTAAGTACCCGTCGTCTTTAACCCCCGCCAGCGGCATCACCGTCATCGACGGCATCAAGACGCTCGACACCGGCATTATCGGCCCGCTGGCGGTGTCGGCAACCGTCGTTGCCATCCATGACCGCTTCTACGATGCCAAGGTTCCCGATTGGCTCGGCACGTTCTCGGGTTCCTCGCTCGTCTACCTCATCAGCTTTTTTGCCGTGTTTGCCCTTGCCGCCATCTCGGCCGCCATCGTGCCCTTCGCATACGCTGTGACCGAAACGCTGCGCCACGCACTTGCGGGCGTCGGCCCCTTCGGCGTGGGCATCTTTGTGTTTTTGGAGCGAGCGCTCGAGCCCATGGGGCTGCACCATCTGCTCTATATGCCCATCTATTACGACAATCTGGTCATTCACGACGGTATTTACGCCACGTGGACCAACCTGCTCCCCATTCTCTCCCATAGCACGCGCCCTTTAAATGAACTTGCGCCCTGGGCAGGTTTTACCGCCACCGGCTGGGGCAAGCTCTTTGGCCTTCCCGCCATCGCGGCAGCATTCTATTTCACCGCCAAACCCGAACGCCGCGCCGGCCTTAAGGTCATCCTTTTGCCCGCCATCGTCGCCTCGGTGGTCTGCGGCGTCACCGAGCCGCTCGAG
>CABVAS010000294.1 GCA_902496375.1 uncultured Collinsella sp. | reverse complement strand
GATGAAGGCCAAGGCCCAGGTGGCTGCTGCTGCCGAGGAGCAGGTTGCCGAGGAGCCCGAGGCCGCCGAAGCCGAGTCCGAGCCCGCCGAGGAGCCCGCTCCGGTCCTGCCCGAGGTCACCGTGCTTGACGCCTCTGCCACGCAGGCCATTCTGGATAACGGCCGAGGCTATGCGCAGTTCTGCGACATGGCCGTGCTCGACTTTGCCTCGTTCACCAACCCGGGCGGCGGCTACATCCAGGGCTATCTGGGTCAGGAGGCCACGCTCTGTGCCGATTCGTACCTGTACAACGTGCTCGATAAACAGCGCAAATGGTACGGCGAGAACCGTCGCCGCAACATCAACTGCGAGCTTTACCGCAACCGTGCGCTGGTGGTGCCTGCGGTGCGCTTCGACCGCAACCACGTGCATGCGTATGCCGACGTGATCGTGGCCGCCGCGCCCAACGCCAAGCGCGCTCGCCAGGAGTATCGTGTGGGTGACGATGCCCTGCTGGACGCCCTGCGCGATCGCATCCGCTTTGTGCTTGCCATCTGCGACGAGCTGGGTCGCGAGAAGCTCGTGCTGGGCGCTTGGGGCTGCGACAACAACGGCTTTGACGCCGAGGCCGTGGCCGAGCTCTTCCGCAAGGAGCTCGCATCGGGCGACTTTAAGGTCAAGCAGGTCTTTTTTGCCGTGCCCTCTACGCGCTGGGACGAAGATTTTGCCAAGTTCGAGCATGTGCTGGCAAACTTCCCCGAGCGCAACGAGGAGTCCTATGCCCAGGTTGCCGCTCGCGCTGCGGCTGCCCGCGCCGCCGAGCAGGCCCAGGCTGCCGCCGAGGACGATGAAGACGATGACGATTGGCGCAAGTACCTGTAATCGGTATGTGCTGACAGATAGGTCGATTCGGCGGGAGAGACTGCTCCCGCCGACTTTTTACTAGAGGAAGGGCTTACGATGAAAAACGTTCTGTGCTTTGGCGACAGCAATACCTACGGCTATGATCCGGCGGGCATGCGCGACGGCACCGCGGTACGCTATGCGCACGATGTGCGCTGGTGCGGCGTGGCCCAGCGCGACCTGGGCGAGGGCTGGCACGTGATTGAGGAAGGCCTCAACGGCCGCACGACGGTGCGTGACGACATGTGCCATCTGGACACTAATCTCAACGGCATCCGCGCGTTGCCGATGCTGCTCGAGGCTCATAAGCCGCTGGATGCGATCGTGATTATGCTGGGCACCAACGACTGCAAGACGGTCTTTGGTGTGACGGCCTCCGATATTGCCCGTGGCACCATGGCGCTGATTCGCGCGGTGCGTGCATTTCCCTGGACCAATGCCGCACCCTGCCCGCGTATTCTGCTGATGGCACCTATCAAGATCAAGCCGCAAATCGCCGATGTATATATGACCGATTTTGACGAGCGTTCCGTCGAGGCCTCGGAGCATTTTGCTGAATACTATGCGCACGTAGCCGAGCAGTTTGGCTGCGACTTTTTGAATGCAGCGGAGTTTGCCGAGCCGGGCGATATCGACTATCTGCATATGATGCCCGAAAGCCATGAGAGTCTGGGTCACGCCGTGGCGGCCAAGCTCCAAGAGATGCTCGGTGAGTAGCACGGCCCCAAACCACCACAATAGTTCTCCTTGCGGTGGCTTGTTTCGTTGATTTGTCTTGATCTGTAACAGTTGTAAGGCCGAAAAGGGGGTGCGGACGATTTCTTGGACCGCGCCTAGGCGTATCCATGGAGTGGGAAGGATAAACTGGACTTTCTTTTAAGGATCCTCAAGCGTATTGCCG
>CABVAS010000293.1 GCA_902496375.1 uncultured Collinsella sp. | reverse complement strand
ACCGCCACCGATGGCAACCATGGCCGCGGCGTGGCATGGGCTGCCAACAAGCTGGGCCAGAAGGCCGTCGTGCACATGCCCAAGGGTTCCACCAAGCCCCGTTTTGATAACATCGCCGCCGAGGGCGCCACGGTGACCATCGAAGAGGTCAACTACGACGAGTGCGTGCGCATGGCCGCCGCCGAGGCCGACGCCTGCGAGCGCGGCGTTATCGTTCAGGACACCGCCTGGGAGGGCTACGAGAAGATCCCGTCTTGGATCATGGAGGGCTACGGCACCATGGCTTCCGAGGCTGCCGAGCAGCTGCGCGAGATGGCCATCAATCGCCCGACGCATGTGTTTGTCCAGGCTGGCGTGGGTTCGCTCGCCGGCGCCATGGTGGGCTACTTCACCAACCTGTATCCCGATAACCCGCCCACCTTCGTCGTGGTCGAGTGCGCGCCTGCCGCCTGTCTGTACAAGGGCGCTGCCGCCGGCGACGGCGATCCGCGCATCGTGGACGGTGACATGCCCTCCATCATGGCCGGCCTGTGCTGTGGCGAGCCCAACATCCTGGGCTGGGATATCCTGCGCAACCACACCACTGCCTTCGTGTCCTGCCCCGACTGGGTCACCGCTCGCGGCATGCGCACCCTGGGCGCCCCCGAGAAGGGCGACCCGCGCGTCATCTCCGGCGAGTCCGGCGCAGTGACCACCGGCCTGGTTGAGACCCTCATGCTCGATCCCGAGTACGCCGAGCTCAAGGAGCTCATCGGCCTGGACAAGACGAGCTCCGTGCTCTGCTTCTCCACCGAGGGCGACACGGACCCCGACCAGTATCGTCGAATTGTTTGGGAAGGCGAATATCCCACTTGCTAATCGTTGGGGCGGAGTAAATAGGTATCGCTCCGCCACCTCACAGGTAGATTCCTTCGTTTGAAAGGTTATGAACAATGGCTAAAGAACTCGATTTCGACGCTATCAAGGCTGCTGCTGAGTCTCATCGTGCTGATATGACTCGCTTCCTGCGCGCTATGATCTCCCATCCCTCTGAGTCCTGCGAGGAGGGTGAGGTTGTTGCCTGCATCAAGGCCGAGATGGAGAACCTTGGCTATGACGAGGTCAAGGTCGACGGTCTGGGCAACGTCATGGGCTTTATGGGCGAGGGCGACAAGATCATCGCCATCGACTCCCATATCGACACCGTTGGCATCGGCAACATCGAGAACTGGGATGCCGATCCCTATGAGGGCTACGAGACCGACGAGATCATTTACGGCCGCGGCGGCTCCGACCAGGAGGGCGGCATGGCTTCCGCTACCTACGCTGCCAAGATGATGAAGGACATGGGCCTCATCCCCGAGGGCTACAAGATCATGGTCGTCGGCACCGTCCAGGAAGAGGACTGCGACGGCATGTGCTGGCAGTACATCTACAACAAGGACGGCATTAAGCCCGAGTTCGTCATTTCCACCGAGCCCACCGACGGCGGCATCTATCGCGGCCACCGCGGCCGCATGGAGATCCGCGTCGACGTTCACGGCACTTCCTGCCACGGCTCTGCTCCCGACCGCGGCGATAACGCCATTTACAAGATGGCCGACATCATCGCCGACGTCCGCGCCCTCAACAACAACGGCTGCGACGAGTCGACCGACATCAAGGGTCTCGTTAAGATGCTCGACCCCAAGTACAACCCCGAGCACTACGAGGATGCCCGCTTCCTGGGCCGCGGCACCTGCACCGTCAGCCAGATCTTCTACACCAGCCCCAGCCGCTGCGCCGTGGCCGATTCCTGCGCCATCT
>CABVAS010000292.1 GCA_902496375.1 uncultured Collinsella sp. | reverse complement strand
TCTTCTGCTGCCTTTGCGATAAGTTCTGGAGCTGGTCGCAAGACCGCGACGAAAATCTGCCGAAAGCAGCGCCAACACCGCGCACATGCCCGCCGGCATCGCCGCGACCATATGCGCAGACATGCGAGCCTGCGACGTCTTAACATCCAGGCGGCGCTTGAGCTCAATGCGCTCCCCCACCATGCTCGACGCCTCGGACAGTAAGTCGGCAAGCGGAGCACCGGTGCGCTGAGACACCTTAAGCGCCAAGGTCACAAGCGAAAGGCCGGGGGCGTCGATGCGCACGAGCAAGTCATCGAGCGCGTCGGTCGCCGAGATGCCGCAATCGATCGCCGCCGCCACCCGCAAAAACTCGGTATGTACCGGCTCTTGCGCATGAGCGCCCACAAAGCGCATGCCCTGGGCCAGCGAATGTCCCGAGGCAAGCGACATGGAAAGTGCGGTAAACGCCTCGGGCATGGCCTCTTCTGCATCGTGTTGCTCGCGCCGGCTCTCAAAGCCATCCCGAGCGGCGCCAACGGCAATCGGAGCAACAAGTCCCAAGGCAAATCCGAGGGGCGATAACGACACCATCGTTAGTAAAACGCAGCAGACACCGCTCGATAGCAGCAGAAACGCCAAACGCCCCGAAGCATCTTCAATCACGAGGCCAAAGCGATGCGCCGGAGCCAGCGATGCCCACGAACGGGCGATCTTTTTCAGCAGATCGTTTTCCACCAGCTCACGTGGCAGCTTCTCTGCCACCGTCTCGAGCGCCTGACGCGCCAGCTCCGCCGGCGGTACCTGCGGCACACGAGGTTCCGCCCCGCACGCCGTCGCAACAGAAAACCCTGCCAAACCCCCTACGACGAGGGGCACAGCGACCTCCATTCGTCCACCTCCTCTTGTGTGAGCGTCCCCGACCGCAGGCCTTCTGCGATAAACGGCGGCTCGCGGTCAAGCTTCCAGGTGCGCTCGGCGGCATCGAAAGTCACATAGCGCTCGAGTTCTACGCCGCCCGACGCGGCGCGACGCACCCCCGAATACGAGGAGACGAAACGCCTGCCATCGGCGTGGCGCTCGGACATCACGATGCCGTCGAGCGCCATGGCAATCTGCTCCTCGATGAGCTCGCTCGGCAGATCGATGCCATAACGTGCAAGCAACGTCAGACGCACCACGGTCTCCTGTTCTGAACCCGCATGAAGTGTGGTGAGCGACCCATCGTGGCCCGTGTTCATGGCCTGCAACATGTCGCAGCACTCGGCACCGCGCACCTCGCCCACCACGATGCGGTCGGGGCGCATGCGCAGGGCATTGGTCACCAGGTCGCGGATCGTCACCGTGCCCTCGCCCTCAATTGAAGCCTCGCGCGCCTCTAGGCGCACCACGTGCGGATGATGCGCAAACTTGAGCTCGGCAGAGTCCTCGATCGTCACGATGCGCTCGCCGGTGGAAATCTCGCATGACAACGCGTTGAGCAGGGTGGTCTTACCAGACCCCGTGCCTCCCGCAACCGCCAGGTCCTGTCGCAGCGACACCGCGCACGACAGCAGCTGCGCATACCAAAGCGGCAGCGACCCCAGCCCCACAAGCTCGTCCAGCGAGCAGATACGGTCCGAGAACTTTCGGATGGTGAGAATCGGTCCGTCAATCGCCACAGGCGGAATCACCGCGTTGACGCGATAGCCCGTTTTGAGGCGGGCGTTGACGATGGGGCTGCGCTCGTCGATACGGCGGCCAAGTGGCGAGATGATGCGGTCGATAAGCACACGGATCTGTTCATCATCCTCAAACGCATGCTCGATG
>CABVAS010000291.1 GCA_902496375.1 uncultured Collinsella sp. | reverse complement strand
GCGGGGCCGCAGTAGTACAGCAGCGAGGAAACGCCGACGCCGATTGTCTGGTAGGCGCGGAACAGAAAAATCCAGCTGGCGCCCAGCGCGGCTCCCGAAAGGAGGAGGGCTGCGGCTTCGCGGGGGCGAGATGGCGCCTGCAACTTATGGTGTTGGGTAATGGCGAGGATGGTTACAAGCGAGAGGGCTCCCAAAAACGTGCGCAGCAGCACGATATCGGAGCTCGGCAGCGCGATGGCAGCGGCGATGATGCCGTTGGAGCCAAACAATAGCAATGCTGCTAAGTACGTAAACAGTCCGTTGTTCATGCGCTTCCGTCCCATCTATATCCGAGCATGTTCACTATGGGTGAACTGGCTTTAGAAGAAAAGCGAATATAATGCATGGATGACATGACAAATACTCATGTAAGGGCGGGGACGTGCCGTGGAGACCAATATCCAAAAGATGCAAGTGCTGCTTGAGACGGTGCGTGCCGGCAGCTTTACGCGTGCTGCAGAGCGGCTGAGCTATTCGCAGTCGGGCGTGAGCCGCATGGTGGGCGACCTTGAGGCAGACTGGGGTTTTAAGGTGCTTGATCGCAGCCGCGAGGGCGTGGTGCTTTCTGCCGACGGGCGGCAGGTCATGCCGGCAGTCGAGGCGTTATGCGAAGAGTTTGGCCGCCTGCAGCGACGCGTGGACGAGATGCGAGGGCTCATGCGTGGCAAGATCTGTATCGGTACGTTTTCGAGTGTGGCGACCCATGTACTGCCGCCAGTGATCGCGCGGTTTCGCGCCGATCATCCGGACGTCGATTATGAGTTGCTGATGGGCGATTACTCCGAGATTGAACAATGGGTGGCAGAGGGCCGCTGCGATCTGGGCTTTATCCCGCGTGAGCCACGCGGCGCCGGCATGGCGTCGCGGTCGTTGGTGCAAGACGAGCTGATGGCCGTGGTGCCAGCGGACTCCTCGCTTGCCACCGCGGAGGTCGGTTCCCTTGCCGATTTGGCCAACGAGCAGTTTATTCTGCTGGAACGCGGTAGCGACGACGAGATTACGCCGCTGTTCCGTCGGGCGGGGCTGACGGTGCGCTCCAAGCTGTCGACCTGGGATGACTATGCGATTATGGCCATGGTCGAGGACGGCCTGGGCGTGAGCATTCTTCCCGCGCTCATCTTGCGCCGCTGCCAGTTCGATGTTGCCGTGCGCCCGCTCGAGGGACATCCTCATCGGCAGATCAATGCGATATATCGCACGGCTGACGTTTCGCTTGCCGCCGCTCGATTCCTTGAATACCTCTAAACGCGTACACGCCATTGTCCGCTTTGGGCAAATCTCGGAGTCCGGTACATTTTCTTATGAAATTGAACTTTCGAATGAGGTACGGCGCTATACTGCTTGCTAAATTGAACCTTGGTTCAATTCGTGTTCTATAAATTGAACTTTGCCAGCAAGGAGGTTCCTGTGGCCCAAGAGACGTTTTGCGATCGCCTGCGACAGACTATGTCCAATCGCGACGTTCGCCAGTCGGACGTAATCCGCGCATCGGAGATGCTCGGCAAAAAACTCGGCAAGAGTCAGATGAGCCAATATGTGAGCGGCAAGACGATCCCGCGGCGCGATGTGGCTGAGCTGCTCGCCCGTATTTTGGAGGTCGATGTTACCTGGCTGCTTGCCGGCGACGCCGATCAAGGCGAGGCATCATCACCCCGCAACGATTCCAAGCCCGAACCCCATCCCTCAGCTCAAATTGCAAGGAGCACCACCATGCGTACTTTTTCTAAATCCACCAAGCTCGATAACGTCCT
>CABVAS010000290.1 GCA_902496375.1 uncultured Collinsella sp. | reverse complement strand
CGACGGCACGCGGACCCAGCCCCACGACCGGGTACTGCCCCTGCGAGGTAGCCAGATAACCGCGGCCGCACAGCTGGCCGATGATGTCCTTGATGCGCCCGACCGATTCGCTCGACAGCTCACCGTAGCCACGGTCCTCGTCCAGATGCATCTGGCGAATGCGCTCGGTGTTGCCGCCGTGGAGCACGTCGGCGATCAGCGCCTTGCCAAAGCGCATGGGTCGCGCGGCCACGTAGCGCACGGCGGCGCGGGCCATATCGGTGACGTCCTCGACCTCGAACTGCGTGAGGCAGTTGCTGCAGTTGCCGCAGCCCTCGGCGTCATCCGTGGCGGTGGCGCCCGCACCAGCCGCAGCAGCATGCTCGGCCGCGGCCTCGTCGCCAAAGTAGCGCAGCATGTATTCGCGCAGGCAGCCGGTAGTATTGCAGTAGCCCTCCATCTGGCTGAGCAGGCGGTAGCGGTTCTGGAGCGCCCATGCGCGCTGCTCGTCGTCGAGCGCCCCATCGGCAGCATCGCCGCGGTCGATCAGAAAGCGACGCATGCGAAAATCGTTGCCGTTCCACAGCAGGTGGCAGCTGGCCGGGTCGCCATCGCGGCCGGCTCGACCCGCCTCCTGGTAGTAGGCCTCGATGCTCTCGGGCACGTTGTTATGAATCACGTAGCGCACGTTGGGCTTGTCGATACCCATGCCAAAGGCATTGGTGGCAACCATCACCTGAATATCGTCATCGATAAAGGCGCGCTGGCTTTGACGACGGGTGTCGTTGCCCATGCCGGCATGGTAGCGGCCAACGCGAATGCCGCTGGGGCCCAGTGCCTCGGCAAGCTCGCCTGCCAGCGCATCGACCGTCTTGCGGGTCGAGCAATACACGATGCCGCTCTCGCTCGAATGCGCGATCACGTAGTCACGCACCCACGCGGCCTTGGCCTTGTCGCCCATCTCCTCGCAGCCAAAGTAGAGGTTCTTGCGATCGAAGCCCGTCACCACCGTCGCGGGGTTTTGCAGGCCGAGCATCTGCTGAATATCCGCGCGCACGCGCTCGGTCGCCGTAGCGGTAAACGCCGCCACGATGGGGCGCTGCGGCAGGGAATCGATGAACTCACGAATCTGCAGATAGGCGGGGCGGAAATCCTGGCCCCATTGGCTCACGCAGTGGGCCTCGTCAATGGCCACGAGCGGCACGCCAATGCCGCCGTCCGCCGCGGCCTCCCGCGCAAAGGCCAAAAAACGCGGCTCGAGCAAGCGCTCGGGCGCCACGTACATAAGCTGGTAGCGGCCCTCGCGCGCTCGCTTGAGCACGGTGTTTTGCTGGGCCGGAGTAAGGCTGGAGTTGAGATAGCTGGGTCGCGCACCCGCCGCGAGCAACGCACGGGTCTGGTCCTCCATAAGCGACAGCAGCGGACTCACCACAAAGGTGATGCCGAGCAGCATGAGCGCGGGCACCTGGTAGCAAATGGACTTGCCGGCGCCCGTGGGCATAACACCCAGCGCATCGCGACCGGCAAGAATCGCATCGACCATGCGGTCCTGCCCCGGGCGAAACGAGGTGTAGCCAAAATAGGCGCCGAGCGTGTCGAGCGCCATCTGCTGCATGCTATCGGTCATGGTTTCCTAACGTCCAAGTCATCTGCCGCCGATTATACGCCGCCACGCGGACAGCAGCACACGGCCGCCGCCCAGACTAGTCGTTTAAGAACGCCCCCAACGGCTAAGGAGTGTCCCCAGGTGCCGGCAGAGACGATATGAGCAGGACATAAAAACATTGAGAGCCCCTGCTGCATGAAAGACCG
>CABVAS010000289.1 GCA_902496375.1 uncultured Collinsella sp. | reverse complement strand
CGAGCTTCTCGCCCACGTGGACACCGTCGTCTTTGACAAGACCGGCACGCTCACCAACGGCACGTTCTCGGTGGTCGCGGTACACCCCGAGGCCGGCTATACCGAGCAGTCGTTGCTCGAAGTCGCAGCCCTTGCTGAGTCGTTCTCCGATCACCCCATCGCGCAGTCCGTACGTGTCGCCTACCAGGGCGAGGTCGACCCCAAGCGCGTAAGCGACTCCACCAACGACGCGGGCCATGGCGTGACGGCAACCATCGACGGCAAGCACGTCGTCGTTGGCAACGCAAAGATGCTCGCCGCGGCCGGAGTCGAAGCGCCCGATTGCGAGGTCGTCGGAACGATTCTGCATGTGCTCGTTGACGGCGTGTACGCCGGCCACATCGTGATTGCAGACACCGTCAAGGCCGATGCTGAGCAAACGATTCGCGACCTGCACGCCGCCGGTGTCAAGCGCACCGTCATGCTCACGGGCGACCGCGAGGAGGTTGCGGCGTCTGTGGCCAAGCAACTCAGTCTCGACGAGTTCCACGCGCAGCTGCTGCCGGGCGATAAGGTCGAGCGCGTCGAGGCGCTGCTTGCAACCGAGAGTGGCAAGGGCAAGCTCGCCTTTGTGGGCGACGGCATCAACGATGCGCCCGTGCTTACGCGCGCCGATGTGGGCATTGCCATGGGCGCTATGGGTTCTGACGCTGCGATCGAGGCCGCCGATGTCGTGCTCATGGACGACAAGCCGTCCAACATTTCCCGCGCGATCCGCGTGGCACGCAAGACCATGGCGATTGTCTGGCAGAACATCATCTTTGCGCTGGGCGTTAAGTTGCTGATTCTAGTGCTGGCAGCACTCGGCATCGCCAACATGTGGCTTGCCGTGTTCGGCGACGTAGGCGTGGCGATCATCGCCATCCTGAACGCCATGCGCGCGATGGGTGTCAAGAACCTGTAGCGTTCGTGGGCTGTCCGGCCGGGGCCGGGCTTGGTTTTGAAGACGGGCCTCGCGCTGCGGAGTGTTTTCAAAACCAATCCCGGCCCCGGCCTGCATTGACACAGCTGGCGGTTCTTGGGCATCGCTTGCTGGCGGGGTTCCTTAGCTGAAATGGACTTGGCCGAAAGGGCCGCTGGTCCCGGTCGCTGGTTCGCGCTTTGCGTGAACTCCGCGCCACTGTGGGTCAGTTAGGCTTCCGTTGTTGGACCCGCCACATCTTCCCGTCCCAGCATCGATCTTAGCTTCTCAAAGCTCTCCTCGCTCAGGCAGTGCTCCATGTGGCAGCCCTCTTGCGACGCCACCTCGGCCGATACGCCCGCATCCTCCAAAAGCCCCACGAAAAAGCAGTGGCGCTCCCACATTTGGCGAGCGACCTCCAGACCACGCTCCGTCAGATGAACGTCGCGCTTGCCCATTTCGACATAGCCGCTGTTCTCCAGCGTCGCCATGGCCTTGGAAACGCTCGCCTTGGTTACGCCGAGGTGCTCCGCAACGTCGATCGAGCGCACGATGCCCTGACGTTCCGACAGAACGTAGATCGATTCGAGATAGTCTTCTCCGGATTCACGTAGGGCCATGGGCCGCCTTTCGCGATGATTGCTAGTTAGCCTTTGGATACTTTTCACAGCATACTTTACCGCAAAAGTTGCCCATGTCTTACTACTTTGTCTAAAAGTTAGCCGTGTTTCACAAAACGTGCGGGACGAAAACAAAATGGGGACGCCCCGCAAGGAGTGTCCCCAGGTGCCGGCAGAGACGATATGAGCAGGACATAAAAACATTGAGAGCCCCTGCTGCATGAAAGACCG
>CABVAS010000288.1 GCA_902496375.1 uncultured Collinsella sp. | reverse complement strand
GAGCCATGTGGCAAGCGGGTCGGACAGGCTCGTCGAGGCGACGGCGGACGAGGCGAAGCCCACGAGCGTGATGGCGACCTGGATGGTGGCGAGCAGCTGGTCGGAATCGGCGGCCAGCTTAATGGCGCGCTCGGCGCGTTTGTCGCCTTCCTCGGCCTCGTGCTCCAGCACGGCGCGCTTTGCCGTGGTGAGCGCCATCTCGGACATGGAGAAGTAGCCGTTGATGAGGGTCAAAACGAGGGTGGTGATAAGGGAGATGGTTATGTCCATCGGGAGTTTCTCGAACCTCCAAGATTCGGGACGTTAGGGTAAAACGTTGATGACAGATACGGCAATTGCACCGGCGCCCAAACGAGGACGCGGGCGCGCGGACATGGTCGCTAGATTACGAAGAGGATCACCGCCATGAACTGGAAGATGCTGCCGGCGAGCACCCACAGGTGAAACACGCTGTGCAGATAGCGCACGTTTTTGGCGATATAGAACGGCACGCCCGCGGTGTAGCACACGCCGCCGACGGCGAGCAGGGCAAGTGCCACGGGGTTGAGCAGCGACACAAGTTCGGGCAGCTTAAAGACAACGAGCCAGCCCATCAGCAGGTAGACCAGGCCGCTTACCCAATGCGGTTGACGCTCGCGCATAAAGCACTCGAGGGCGATGCCGATGATGGCGATGGCCCATACGGCAAAGAACAGCGCGGGGCCGCCGTCGTTTGCGAGCGTGATAAGGCAAAACGGGGTATAGCTGCCGGCTATGAGCAGGTAGATGCAGCTATGGTCGATGATGCGAAACACGCGCTTGGCGCGCGCGGGCTGAATCGCGTGGTAGAGCGTAGAGGCTAGGTATTCGAGGATAATGCTGACGCCATAGACAATTGCCGCGGCCATATGGGCTGGGCCTCCGCCGCGCAGGGCAGCGAATACGATCAGGAGCACCAGGCCCGCGATGCCCAGCAGGCAGCCGACACCGTGGGTGACGGAGTTCATGATCTCCTCGCCCACCGTGTAGTGTGGAACGGCCGCGGTCTTGGGTCGCGGCTTAGAACTGTCGCTCGAATCAGACATGCCGGTTACATCCTCCAACGTAAAGAGTTCTCAACACTATATCAAAGCGTCTAGGTACGTGCGAAATTTGCACCATACGTGACCCTTTGTTTACCCATTCTTTGCCTGTTGACGCATCAACGGCGAACGTCCATAATGCGCTTGCATTAAATGTTGATGTATTAACATCTTATAGGAAAGCTTCTTATGTCTCAAAACGCACGTTCCCATCGAAAGCTCAAGATAGCCGGCGTCGTTGCGCTGGTGCTCGTTGTCGCGCTGCTGGGGTTTGCCGGCAACTTTTTGTTTGACTTTGCCCTGAATCCCCAAGCGCCCTACACCATGAAGATGATGCAGGATAGCAAGAACGACAAAGAAGGCGAGCAGCCGGATGCCGAGGAAACCGAGGCGCGGGCGTGGTTTAAAGAGAATCGCGAGAGCAGCAGCCTCACCGCAGATGACGGAACCGAACTTGCCGCTTGGTATTTTGCCGCCTCGGAGAACACCCACGATTACGCCGTCTGCCTGCATGGATATACCAACGAGCCCATCGGCATGGCCCGATACGCCAAGCGCTTCCACGACCGCGGCATGAACGTGCTCGCGCCTGCCGCCCGCGCCCACGAGCGCTCCGGCGGCGACTATATCGGCATGGGCTGGCCCGAGCGCCTCGATGTCGTTGCATGGATTGGGCGGATCGTCGCAGCTGACCCCGAGGCGCGCATCCTGGTCTTTGGCGAGTCGATGGGTGCGGCAACC
>CABVAS010000287.1 GCA_902496375.1 uncultured Collinsella sp. | reverse complement strand
CGAGTGGGATCACGTGGAGGTTCCGCACCTGTGGCAGGTAGACGGCTATGGCAATCTTGCCTATACCGACGAGGGTTTCCCGTTCCCGGTGGACCAGCCGTTCGTTCCCTCCGACGACCCCACGGGCGTCTACCAGCGCATCGTCAATCTTCCCGCTGTTCCCGCCGGCGCTCGCGAGATCATTCGCTTCGACGGCATCGAGAGCTATGGCGAGCTGTACGTCAACGGCAAGTTTATCGGCATGACCAAGGGCTCGCGCCTGTCTGCCGAGTTCGACGTGACCGACGCGCTCGTCGAGGGCGACAACCTGTTTGCGGTCAAGGTCCTGCAGTACAGCGATGGCAGCTACATCGAGGATCAGGACATGTGGTGGGCCTCGGGCATCTTCCGCGATGTGTACCTTATGCAGCGTCCCGCCGCGCACCTGGTCGACTTTAGGTTCCGCACGCACCGCGAGGGCGATGCCGCTCTGATCACGCTCGATACGGTTGCCGAGGGCGCTTCCCGCGTTGTGTTTACGCTCAGCGATGGCGAGAACGTGGTGGCTACGGGTGAGTGCGTCGACGGCCATGCCGAGTGCAGCGTGACCGATGCCCACTTCTGGAATCCCGAGGACCCCTTCCTCTACGATCTTACGTTTGAGGTCTACGACGGCGACAAGGTGAGCGAGTACGTCCCGCATCGCCAGGGTCTTGCCGAGGTGACGGTCGAGGGCAATCATATCTACCTCAACGGCACTTACTTTAAGATGCATGGCGTCAACCGCCACGATCACGACGATCACAAGGGCCGCGCCGTGGGCCTCGATCGCATGCGCCGCGACCTGGAGCTCATGAAGCAGCACAACATCAACGCAGTGCGCACCTCTCACTATGCCAATGACCCGCGCTTCTACGAGCTGTGTGATGAGTATGGCATCATGCTGGTCGCCGAGACCGATATGGAGAGCCACGGCTTCGAGAATATCGGCAACATCGCCCTGGTTACCGACGACCCGGCATGGGAGCCGGCCTACGTCGACCGTATTGAGCGCCTGGTGATGCAGGAGCGCAACCACGCGTGCATCATCATGTGGTCGCTGGGCAACGAGAGCGGCTATGGCTGCAACATCCGCGCGATGTACGCCAAGGCTCACGAGCTCGATGGTCGTCCGGTCCACTACGAGGAGGACCGCAACGCCGATACCGTCGACGTCATTTCCACGATGTACTCCCGTGTGTCGCAGATGAACGACTTTGGTGAGCATCCGTTCCCCAAGCCGCGCATCAACTGCGAGTATGGCCACTCCATGGGTAATGGCCCCGGAGGTCTGTCCGAGTACCAGGAGGTCTTCGATCGCTGGGATTGCATCCAAGGCCAGTTTATCTGGGAATGGTGCGACCACGGTTTGGCTGCTGTGACCGAGGACGGCGTTACCTACGATATGTATGGTGGCGACAACGGCGATTACCCCAATAACAGCAACTTCTGCATCGACGGCATGGTGTTCCCTTGGCAGCAGCCGAGCCCGGGCCTCACTGAGTATGGTCAGGTCATCTGCCCGGTTCGCATGGCCTACGATGCCGAGGCGGGCGAGCTGACCGTCACCAACAAGCGTTGGTTTACCACCCTCGAGGATGTTTGCCTGTCGGCGGAGACCCTGGTGGACGGCGACGTGGTCTGCCGCAAGACGCTCATGCCCGGTGCGATTGCCCCCGGCGAGTCCGTCCAGCTTCCGCTGGTGATTCGCGAGGCCGCAGTGGGCGAGACCCTGCTGACCGTGCACGCCTACACCATGGCGGCTCACGCCTGGTGCGAGCCGATGTTCCAACTGGG
>CABVAS010000286.1 GCA_902496375.1 uncultured Collinsella sp. | reverse complement strand
CTCGAAGGCGCGGTCCTGGTAGGGACGGATCATGGCAATGGTCTCGCGCGCCAGTTCGGGCTTGTCGCTGTATGACCAGCTAAAGCGGTTTTGGTGCTTGGTAAAACCGAGCGGCACAATGCCCAGGCTTGTGATTTGCTCGTGCTCCTCGCAAAAGCGCAGGGTCTTTTCCAGCTCCTCGCCGTCGTTCATGCCGGGGCACAACACGATCTGCGCGTGAATCTCGATGCCGGCGGCCATGATGGCCTCGAGTACGTCCATGCCGCGCTGGGCGTTGCGGCCCATCATGCGGCGGCGGACGTCGGGGCTCACGGCATGGACCGACACGTTCATGGGGCTCATGTTGCGTTGGATGACGTTTTGCACGTCCTCGTCGGTGAGGTTCGTGAGCGTGACGAAGTTGCCCTGCAAAAAGCTCAGGCGATAGTCATCGTCGCGGATGTAGAGCGTGGAGCGGCCACCCTTGGGCAGCATGGTCATAAAGCAGAACACGCAGGCGTTCACACAGGTACGCATGCCGTCGAAGATGGGGCCATCGAACTCCAAACCCCAATCCTCGCCGGGAAAGCGGTCGAGCTCGACGGGGGTGACGGTGCCGTCGCGCGGGTCGAATACCTCCAAATCAACGGTGTCGTCGTCGGCCTCCCAAAGCCATACGATCATGTCGGTGAGCGCCTCACCGTTGACCGTGAGCACGCGCATGCCCGGCTCGATACCCACATCCCACGCGGGCGATTCGGGACGCACGTTCTTTACGAGCGCGCCCTCACCCGGCTCGGGGTCGCGGCTGCGCCCGTAATCGGCCACCTCGGCGGCGTATGCGGGTACGGTCTGGTCCATGGTTAGCGGCAAAGCTCCTTGATGCGCGCAACGGCGCGCTCGATGTGTTCTTGCGGGGTGGAGGCTCCGGCGGTGATGCCGATGTGGTGAGCGTCGGCAAACCACGCGGCCTGGATCTCGGAAGCTTCCTCGATGTGATGCGTATGCTCGCAGGCGTCTGCGCAAATCTGAGCCAGGCGGCGGGTGTTGCCCGAGTTCTTGCCGCCCACGACGACCATGCAATCACAGCGTTTGGCAAGTGTGGCTGCTGCCTGTTGACGCTCGCTCGTGGCGGCGCAGATGGTGTTGATCACGCGCAGCTCCTGCACGCGCGGGGTGATGGCAGCCACGACCTCGGCGAGGTTCTGCGCGGTCTGGGTGGTCTGCACAACCAAGCCCACCTTGCCCTTGAGCGGCAAAGCGTTGGCATCGGCGGCACAGCTCACGACCTGCGCATCATTGCCGGCGTGACCCAGAATGCCCTCGACCTCGGGATGCCCCGGCTCACCCACGACCACCACGTGGTAGCCCTCGCGCACCAGGCGCTCGGCTGCCACGTGAACCTTCTTGACGTAAGGGCAGGTGGCGTCGATGACGTTAAGGCCACGCTCGCGAGCGGCATCGATGACCTGCGGCACCACACCGTGGGCGCGGATGATCACGGTGCCGGTTGCGGCATTATCCAGGTTCTCGGCCAAGCCAACGCCTGCCTCAGCGAGCTCGCGTACCACGATGGGGTTATGAATGAGCGGACCCAAAGTATGGACCTGAGTGCTCTCCCCTGCCTGCGGCGCGGCGGCCAGCGCCATATCGAGCGCACGCTGTACGCCGTAGCAGGTGCCGGCGTGGGCTGCGATTTCGATTGTCGGCGCGGTTGCCTGGTCGGACGTAGCCGCGGCGGTGTTCGTCACGTTCTCGCTCATGGCTAGAACCTGCCCGGATGCTCGGCGCACAGATCGTCTCGCATGGCGTAGACGCGGTTCATGGCCTCGGACTCAAACCATTCCAGGCGCTCCGTGCGCTT
>CABVAS010000285.1 GCA_902496375.1 uncultured Collinsella sp. | reverse complement strand
CGCCGAGCAGGCCCAGCGAATCTTCGTCGTAGGGCGCAAGAACTGGCTCTTCAGCGATGCGCCACGCGGCGCGCGGGCGTCTGCGGCGATATACAGCGTCACCACCACGGCCAAGGCCAACGGGCTCAATCCCAGGCTTTACGTCGAGTGGCTGCTGACCGAGATGCCCAACGCCGGCGAGCTCACCGATGAGGTTGTGGACTCGTTCCTGCCATGGTCGGATAGGGTACCTGAGTCCTGCAAGCTCGACCCAGCCGCTGCCGAGAAGGCCAAAGAGATGCCTGACGACTTCATAATTAACATCGACCCCGATGCGTTCGACGACGAGATGGCGAACAACGCCGAGGAGGGCCTGTAGCGACATAGCGGCCTAAGGCATACCGCAACGCAAAGATGGAAACGTCCAGGACTTTTCCATCCGTATGCCGGAATGGCCCTGGACGTTTCCTGCTACGCGGTCATTTTGACGCTTACGCTCTAATGCCTCCACCGCTTGTCGCGGGCGGGGTAGACGATCCAGGCGGATGCGTAGCTTGCGATAAGGCAGACAATGACGCAGACGATGCTTGTCTGGAACCCGAATGAGTCATTGATAACGCCCCAGATTACGCTTGCGAAGCCAATGCCGATGTCATTGGCGAGCAGGAACAGGGCGTTTGCGGCGCCCCAGCGCTCTGGCGGGGTGTTCTTTACCGCTACGCTTTGATTAAGTGGCAGGCTTATGCCAGTGGCGAGACCATAGAAGATTCCGGACGCCAGGAAGACAGGTTCCCCGTACGGTGCGGCAAGTAGCATAAGGCAGCAGAGGATGCCGCACGCGACGGCTCCGGTCATTGTTTTGATTGCAGGTACGGTGTCCATGAAATGCTTTGAAATCATGCGAATGATAATCATGCTTACCGCGCTGATGGTGTAGAAGAGACCGGCGTGGGTATAGCCGAGAGTAGTACCGTACAGACCGGCAAAGAAGACGCCAAAGCCAAAAGTGGGGCACATGATCATCTGTGGGATGGCGCCAGGCAATGCGCGCGGCTCGAAGATGTTGAATGAGTCACGCAGGGTTCTCTTGGACACCTGGTCGCCTTCAGGATACTTTTCACTGTTAATTGTTTCGGATGTAGTTACTGTGGTGGGGCTGGGTGCCTGCCCGTCTTTTGAGTCGAGTTCGAGCCGGGTTTCCATTTTGATTCGGTATGCGCTGGAGCTTGGCAGAGTTTGCCATTTACTTTCATAGCGTGCGTTGAGGGCGATTACAAGCCCTGCAAACCCAACCAGGGCAAGGCCGACATAGAGGTTCGTTGAGGGATCGGTTCCTACTAGGTAAAGTGCGAAGGCTGGGCCGATGCTCATGGCGATAGCCTGTCCGAGGCCGTGGTATCCAATGCCTTCGCCGAGCCGTTCTTGCGGTAAGACGCTTGCTGCGGCGGTCGAGGCTGCTGTTGTTGCTGCGCCAAAGCCCACGCCTTGCAGCAAACGGCTGATTGTGAAGAGGGGATGCCCTGAACGACAGCGGACAGTGCTGTTCCTGCTATGAGGATAGCGATGCCGGCGATGATAACGAGTGAGCACTTGCCGTTGTCGATAACAGGGCCGACGAACAGTCGTGCTAACGCGGCGGCAATGGAGAAGACGAGTGCAAGTACGCCGGCAAGGCTCGCACCGTAACCTTGGCCTGCCAGGAAGACGCTGGTTCCACTGTTGAGTCCTTGGCCCATGACGAAGCAACAGAAGGTCAGCGCGATGATAAGCACGAAAATAAGCGACCACAGCTTCGGATGGTCGTCCTTACCGATATTTGGCATGAGAACCCTCCTATGATTCCAATACCCGTATTCTACGTCTGCAAAAAGTGAGATGTAAGCGCCAA
>CABVAS010000284.1 GCA_902496375.1 uncultured Collinsella sp. | reverse complement strand
GTCGCCGAGGACGAAGCGACGCTCGAGAAGGCCAAGAAGCTCGTAAAGATCGATTACGAGCCTCTGGAGCCCGTGCGTAACATCGCCGAGGCCAGGGCTGCCGACGCCCCGCGCCTGCACGACAGCTTCTTTGCCTTTGGCAACACGGTGGAGCTCAAGGACAATGTATGCCAGAGCCGTCACGTGACGCGTGGCGACGCCGCCAAGGCGCTGGCGGAGAGCGCGTTCACCGTGACGCAGCGCTTTACCACGCCCTTTACCGAGCATGCCTTCTTGGAGCCCGAGTGCGCCGTTGCCTTCCCGTATAAGAACGGCGTCAAGGTGCAGTCGACCGACCAGGGTGCCTACGACACGCGCAAAGAGTGTGCCCACATGTTTGGCTGGGACAACGAGCCCGAGCGCGTGGTCGTCGAGACCATGCTCGTGGGCGGCGGCTTTGGCGGCAAGGAGGACGTGTCCATCCAGCACCTGGCCGCGCTTGCTGCCTATAAGTTCCAGCGTCCTGTGAAGTGCAAGCTCACGCGTGCCGAGTCGCTCGCGTTCCATCCCAAGCGCCACGCCATGGACGGCACCTTTACGCTGGGCTGCGACGCCGAGGGCAACTTTACCGGCCTGGATTGCGAGATCAACTTTGATACCGGCGCCTACGCGTCGCTGTGCGGCCCGGTGCTCGAGCGCGCCTGCACGCATGCCGTCGGCCCCTACAAGTACCAGAACACCGACATTCGCGGTTTTGGCTACTACACCAACAACCCGCCCGCCGGCGCGTACCGCGGCTTTGGCGTGTGCCAGTCCGAGTTTGCGCTCGAGAGCCTGATCGACCTGCTGGCCGAGAAGGTCGGCCTGGATCCGTGGGAGATCCGCTACCGTAACGCTATCGAGCCGGGCGAGGTTTTGCCCAACGGCCAGATTGCCGATTGCTCCACGGCGCTTAAGGAGACGCTGCTCGAGGTCAAGGATGCCTACTACGCGCATCCCGGACACGCCGGTATCGCCTGCGCCATGAAGAACGCCGGCGTGGGCGTGGGCCTGCCCGATGCCGGCCGCTGCAAGATTCGCGTCGAGAACGGCGTGGCTACGGTCTATGCCGCCACGTCCGACATCGGCCAGGGCTGTAACACGGTCTTTTTGCAGGACGTTGCCGAGGCATGTGGCCTGCCGCTTCGCTGCATCGCCAACGGCGAGTGCTCCACCGAGAACGCTCCCGACTCCGGCACCACGTCTGGCTCGCGTCAGACGGTCGTGACCGGCGAGGCCGTGCGCGGTGCCGCCTTCCTGCTGCGCGATGCCATGGTTGGCATCGAGGCCGGCAAGCCCGCACCCGACGCTCCCGTGAGCGCGCATGGCGACGGCGTCAAGATCGAGTACGACGACGGTCGCGCCTATCAGCTGCACACGCAGGAGCTCGTCGCTGGCCAGGGCATGCATCCTCAGGATCCCGCGGCCGCCATCAAGGCACTCGAGGGATGCGAGTTTGGCTACGTGTACCTGGAGCCGACCGACAAGCTGGGCGCCGACGTGCCCAACCCCAAGAGCCACATCTGCTACGGCTTTGCCACGCATGTGGTCATTCTGGATGATGACGGCCGCGTGAGCGAGGTCTATGCCGCGCACGATTCCGGCAAGGTGGTCAACCCCATCTCCATCCAAGGTCAGATCGAAGGCGGCGTGCTTATGGGTATGGGCTATGCGCTTACCGAGGACTGGCCGCTCAAGGACTGCGTGCCCCAGGCAAGGTACGGTACGCTCGGACTGTTCCGTGCGCCCGAGATTCCGGATATCCACGCCATTTACGTGGAGAAGGACGAGCTGCTGCCTGTGGCATACGGCGGCAAGGGCATCGGCGAGATCGCCACGATCCCCACGGCGCCCG
>CABVAS010000283.1 GCA_902496375.1 uncultured Collinsella sp. | reverse complement strand
GCCTTTGCGCGCTCCTCGTTCACCTTGGTCTCGGCAGCCAGACGAATCAAGGTCGTCGCCGTCGAGCCCGCCACTTCCCCGGTGCTCTCCAAGGGCCAAGCCGGCCCGCACAAGATCCAGGGTATCGGCGCCGGTTTTGTGCCCGACGTCCTCGACACCCAGGTCTATGACGAGATCATCCCCGTCGAGAACGACGACGCCTTTGCGACCGGCCGCGCCGTGGGCCACAAGGAGGGCGTGCTCGTGGGCATTTCGTCCGGCGCCGCCGTGTGGGCCGCGCTGCAGCTGGCCAAGCGCCCCGAGAACGAGGGCAAGACCATCGTGGCCCTGCTTGCCGACACCGGCGAGCGCTACCTGTCCACGGCGCTCTTCCAGGACTAGGGCCTGTCGCCCATAGGTTGAGCCCACGGACGAGCCGGTCTCCTCTCTCCCGGCAGTCTGAGCCCATCCAATCAGGGTGTCCCACGAGACGCCCGAACTTGCTACAATGTCTGCGGCGCGGAACCAGCCTCCCGCGCCGCTTTTCTTTTTTGGCCACATGCCACCAAGGAGAACCTCCCCATGCACAACAAGCGCGTGCTCGTCGCCATGAGCGGCGGCGTCGATTCCAGCGTGACCGCGTACCTGCTCAAAAGCCAGGGCTACAAATGCGTCGGCGCCACCATGCGCCTCACCTGCCCCGCGCCCGATCCCGTCACGGGCATGAGTAAGGTCGACCGCGACATCGCCGATGCGAAGGCCGTCGCCGAGCGTCTGGGGATACCCCACCATGTGCTCGACTTGCAGCAGACCTTCGACCACAGCGTTATCGAGCGCTTTGTGAACGCCTACCAGGAGGGGCTGACGCCCAACCCGTGCATCATCTGCAACCGCCACATAAAGTTTGGCGCGTTGCTCGGTGCGGCGCTGGACATGGGCTGCGACTACATCGCAACGGGTCATTACGCCAAAACGAGCCAGGCGCCCGACGGCACCTGGCAGCTGCATCGCGGCGAGGACCCCAAAAAGGACCAGAGTTACTTTTTGTATTCGCTCACGCAAGAGCGCCTGGCACGCACAATCTTTCCGCTGGCAGGCCTGGACAAGGAGCGCGACGTGCGCCGCATTGCCGCCGAGCAGGACTTCATCAACGCCAAGAAGGCCGAAAGCGAGGATATTTGCTTTATTCCAGACGGTGACTACGCGGGCTATATCGAGCGCCGCTGCGGACATGCCGCTGCACCGGGCGACATCGTATGGCGCGACGGCAGCGTGGTCGGGCGCCACAACGGCGCACTGCGCTATACCATCGGCCAGCGCAAGGGTTTGGGCGTAGCGATGGCGCATCCCGTATACGTGACAGGCGTCGATGCCGCCAACAACACCGTGCATCTGGGCGAGGCCGAGGACCTAACGGCCACAGCACTCACGGCCGACGACTGGATCTGGAGCGCCCCTGCCGACCGCATGGAGGCAGAACTCGATGCCGGCGGCATTCGCGTGGGCGCCAAGTACCGTTACCGTCAGAAAGACCAAGCAGCGACCCTTACGCGCGGCGAAGACGGGCAAATGCTGCTGACTTTTGACGAGCCGCAGCGAGCCATCGCCCCCGGCCAGGCCGTTGTAGTCTACCACGGCGACATCGTCCTCGGCGGCGGCACGGTGACCGGCGCACTTAAGTAGCCCCATCCCCTTCATAAATTGCGGTGAAATAGGGACTGTTTAAGCGTTTAAAACCGCCAAACAGTCCCTATTTCACCGCAACTTAGAGAGGACGGCCTCGGTCGGTACTGCCGTATCAGCCGAGGCCGCTGCATCGCTAGCGCTGTACGTAGGCGCGGACGAGCTCGAACACCCATCTCGAAGGTCGTTGAGCAGCTAAGAGCATTGATCTCT
>CABVAS010000282.1 GCA_902496375.1 uncultured Collinsella sp. | reverse complement strand
CGCTCTTCCGATCTATAGATTAAGCCCGGTGCATTACTGTCTATACCTAACAAGATACGGAAAAACTCAATGTTAGGGCTGGCTCCCCAAGCGTGGCAATCGGAACGGGTCGGTTCGGGCATCTCCGCCCAAGTTGTTAGCCCCAATGCCATCTGGTCTCGCCAAATCTGCAGATTGTCGAGCAGGTGATCTCCCATACCGGCAACCTTCAATGCCTGATGCACATAATAACGGAAGTAGATTGTCGCCTGTATCAATGACGAATCGTTCAATGTACGCTCCATCACCCTCGTAGCCTCCTCGGTAGGTGAGTCCGATGCGGTGGCGCAGCACGTCGTGGCAGACGGCGCGCACGTCCTCGGGAATCACATATCCGCGGCGGCGGATGAAGGCGTAGGCGCGTGCGGCCTTGGCCAGCGAGATGGAGGCACGGGGCGAACCGCCGTAGGCAATCAGGTTCTGGAGCTTCGGGAGGTTGTACTCGGCAGGCTCGCGCGTGGCGAAGATGATGTCGACGATGTACTTCTCGATTTTCTCGTCCATATAGACATCCTCGACCACCTTGCGGGCCTTGACGATGTCCTCGGGCGAGATGACCTTGTTGACCGTGGGCATGCCGGCGCCCGAGAGGTTCATGCGGACGATGTCGCGCTCCTCCTGCTTCTTGGGGTAGGAGATGCGGACCTTGAGCATGAAACGGTCGACCTGGGCCTCGGGCAGCGGATAGGTGCCCTCCTGCTCCAGGGGGTTCTGCGTGGCGAGCACCAGAAAGGGCTGCGGCAGAGGATAGGTCTCCTCTCCGATGGTCACCTGACGCTCCTGCATCGCCTCGAGCAGCGCCGACTGCACCTTGGCCGGCGAACGGTTAATCTCGTCGGCCAGCACGAAGTTGGCGAAGACGGGGCCCTTCTTGACGATGAACTCCTCGCTCTTCTGCGAATAGATGAGCGTACCGATGAGGTCGGCAGGCAGCAGGTCGGGGGTGAACTGGATGCGGGAGAACTGGGCGTCGACGGCCTTGGCCAGCGTGGTGATGGCCAGCGTCTTGGCCAGTCCCGGCACACCTTCGAGCAGGATGTGGCCGTTGGAGAGCAGGCCGATGAGCAGCGTGTCGACCAGGTGGCTCTGGCCCACGATGACCTTGCCCATTTCGTTGCGGAGCGTATCGACGAAGACCGATTCGCGTTCGATGCGCTCGTTGAGTTCCTTGATGTTGATGACTTCGCTCATTGGGTATTATATATGTGAAGTAAATTTCCCGGGTTTTGTTCAGTTAGGTAACGACCTCCCTGCAAAATTATTGCAAATTTACGAAAAAAAGCGCAAAGCGCACCGGCGGCCGAAGGCCGCGATGCCCCGCGCGGGGAAAAATCTTGGGGTAAACTGCCCGCCGGATGGCGATTTGTTCGTACCTTTGCCTTCCGAACGAAACGAAACGATGGAATCCCAGCAGTCACCCATACTCAAGGGGCTCAACCCCGCCCAATATGCCGCCGTGGTCAACTACGACACCCCCTCGCTCATCATCGCCGGAGCGGGCTCGGGCAAGACGCGCGTGCTCACCTCGCGCATCGCCTACATGATAGAACAGGGGGTCAAACCGTGGAACATCCTGGCGCTCACCTTCACCAACAAGGCCGCCGAGCAGATGCGCGACCGCATCGCGCAGATGGTGCCGGGCGAGCGCTCGCGCTACATCCGCATGGGGACCTTCCACTCGGTCTTCTCGCGCATCCTGCGTGAAAACGCCGAGCGCATCGGCTTCACCGAGTCGTTCACCATCTACGACTCGTCGGACAGCCGCAACCTGCTCAAGAGCCTCGTCCGCGAGCTGAACCTCGCCGACGACCGCTACAAGCCCAATCTATAGATCGGAA
>CABVAS010000281.1 GCA_902496375.1 uncultured Collinsella sp. | reverse complement strand
ACTCGCCCGCCAGCGGACGCCTGGTGCGTACCTTTGAGCGCGCCTATATCGCCGATAAGAGCACCTGGGTCGAGCCGATGGACCCGTACTTTACGCTTACCAAGTCGCCCTCGGTCTGCGATGACATCATGCGCGAGTTTGGCGTCGCGCCCATGGCATGCTCGCCGACCGGCCACATCATCAACGGCCACACGCCCGTTAAAACCACCAAGGGCGAGCAGCCCATCCGCGCCGAGGGCAAGCTGCTGGTCATCGATGGCGGCTTCTGCCGCGCTTACCATCCCAAGACGGGTATCGCCGGCTATACGCTCATCTCGAGCTCGCGCGGCTGCCGCCTCAAGTCGCACCGGGCCTTTACGACGGTTGCCGAGGCACTCACGCGCAACGTGGACATCGAAAGCGAGACCAACCGTTTTGACCAAGCAGACCGTCGCCGCATGGTGAGCGACACCGATACTGGCGCCAAGATCCGCAGCCAAATCCAGGACCTGCGTCAGCTGCTCGATGCATATAGAAACGGTGCTATCGAGGAGCGCGCCTAGCACCACCCGCGGGGATTGGCTAAACTTGCTGAGTTTGTCATCCCCGCGGCGTCCCCGCGCCACCCTAAGGCAGGTACCATGCAAAAGCTCCTTGCGCAAATCATGAAATTTGGCGTCGTCGGTGTCATTGCCACGGTTATCGACTTTGGCATTATGAATCTGCTCCACTACGGTCTGGGCCTCAACATCCTAATCGCCAACACCAGCGGCTTTATCATCTCACTCATCTTTAACTACCTCGCAAGCATGAAGTACGTGTTTGCGCACAAGGAAGGCATGAGCCGCCGCCGCGAGTTCATCATCTTTGTCGTGCTGTCCGTGATCGGTTTGGTGCTCAACGACGGCATCGTGCTGGCGCTCAACGCCGGTCTGGGGCTCGAGGCCAATATCGCCAAGATCTGCGCCACCGCGCTTGTCATGGTCTACAACTTTGTGACCCGAAAGATCTTCCTGGAGGGCGACGAGACCAAATAGCTCGACACCCCTGCAGCATTACGGCGCCCACGGACGACGCGCACTCAGCGCAGTATCGTCCGTGGGTGTCGCTCGTTTACGGGCAAATTTTCAACGTTTGCGGATTAGCTCTTGAAAATTTGGCGAGTTCATATAGTTCTTGGCAAAGACCTTACGTTTCCCTTGTAAAAGCTCTAAAGTATCCTCTGCTCGATTCATCAACGCATTGGATGTGATTACGTGCGCAAGGCGCTGGCACAACCTCATACCAAGCAGTTCCTCAAGTTTGCTGTCGTGGGTCTTATCTCCTTTGGCATCGACTGGGGCATGCTCATTGCGCTCGTCGAGCTGTTCCACCTCGACTTTTTGATGAGCACCACGGTTTCGTTTATCACGTCCGTCGTGGTCAACTACTGGCTCAGCATGAAGTACGTGTTCGACCACCGCGAGGGCATGAGCCGCAAGCGCGAGTTCACGATCTTCACCATCCTGTCGGTGATCGGCCTGGGCCTCAACGACCTGTACATGTTTGTGGGCGTCACGTTTTTGAGCATCGGCTACCAGGCCATGAAGGCCATCGCCACGTTCCTCGTCACCTGGTACAACTACTTCAGCCGCCGCTTCTTCCTCGAGGGCGCACGGTCGTAGTCGATTCACTATTTGCTTGAATGTATAACCGGTTGGAATTCCCATTCCAACCGGTTTTTTGTTTGCCGAGAGACCCGGCGACCCAGTCCAATTCGCGTTAAAAACGGGCGGCCCGGATGTTTGTCCGAACCGCCCGTCTGACGCGGTATGTCGAGGCCTCTAGCCTGTAACGTAATACCAGACTACGTTGTCGCCGTTTGAGAGAACGTAGTTACTACAGGCCGTCATGGGCGTCGTGCCGTTAACGGAGTACATCC
>CABVAS010000280.1 GCA_902496375.1 uncultured Collinsella sp. | reverse complement strand
TCGGGCCATCGTCGAGCGGTTGGGAGCTCCGCTGCTGACCTCTTCCGTGCTGGATGACGAGGAGACCGAATATATGACCGCGCCGGCCTCGCCAAAATCACGACCGTCAACGGTCTGGACCCCGAGCAGATTCGCAACCGTCCCAAGTTCGGCGACCTCACCCCGGTCTATCCCAACGAGCCGCTGCGCATGGAGCACGGCAAAGACTCCATTACCGGTCGCGCCATCGACATCGTGTCGCCGATCGGCAAGGGTCAGCGTGGCCTGATCGTGTCCCCGCCCAAGGCCGGCAAGACCACGATCCTCAAGAAGATCTGCCAGTCTATCTCGATTAACAACCCCGAGGTGCACCTCATCTGCCTGCTCGTCGACGAGCGCCCCGAAGAGGTTACCGATATGCAGCGTTCCATCAAGGGCGAGGTTGTGGCGTCGACCTTCGATATGCCCGCCGACAACCACACTCGTGTGGCAGAGCTCGTCATCGAGCGCGCCAAGCGCATCGTGGAGCTGGGCGGCGATGTCGTGGTGGTGCTCGACTCCATCACGCGTCTTGCCCGCGCCTACAACTTGGCGGCGCCCGCCTCAGGCCGCATCCTTTCGGGCGGCGTCGATTCGGCGGCACTGTATCCGCCCAAGCGCTTCCTGGGCGCAGCCCGCAATATCGAGAACGGTGGCTCGCTCACCATCCTGGCCTCTGCCCTCATCGACACCGGCTCCAAGATGGACGAGGTCATCTTTGAGGAGTTCAAGGGCACAGGTAACATGGAGCTCAAGCTCGACCGCGATCTTGCCGATCGCCGCATCTTCCCGGCCATCGACCCCGTTGCCTCCGGTACGCGTAACGAGGACCTGTTGGTTGACGAGCAGATGCGTCCGTTTGTCTTTGGCCTGCGTCGCATTCTTGCCGGCATGAACAACACCGAGCGCGCCGCCGCGTCGTTTATCAAGGGTCTTAAGGGCACCAACACCAACCAGGAGTTCCTGGTGCGTTCGGCCAAAAAGCACAGCGACTACGAGCAGACGTTCTAGGTTGTCATCCACACGCGGCTTATAGGACAAAATGTGTGTCCACGTTGGGGGCATCGGCGCAGGTCGATGCCCCTTTTTCAGCCGTTTAAATTCCGTGCCCGCTTTTAACCGCTCGGACAGAATGTGTGTCCGGTTGCCTATCGTTCCCGCAGGTAGATAACCTTTTCCGGAACCGTTAAATACCCTTTCGGAAGAGGTGCCCATGAAGGCCGTTTATTGCCCCTACTGCGGCGGTCGGACCAAGCGCAACGGCAGGACTTCATCGGGGTCCCAGCGGTGGAGGTGCACGGCCTGCGGCGCGTCGACGACGGTAAGGTACGACGACACGGCGACAAGGCTGGACGAGTTCCTCGGGTGGCTCCTCTCCAAGGACTCCCAGGCGGCGATGCCGGGCGGCGGACGGTCCTTCAGGCGCAGGACGGCCGAGTTCTGGGAGGTCTGGCCCATGCCCGTCCCCGACGGCGAGCTGCACCGCGTGCTCTACGTCGACGGGATCTGGGTCGCGCGCGACCTCGTGGTGCTCATATGCTGCAGCGGCGAGAGGATGGTCTCCTGGTACATGGCCAGGTCCGAGAACTCGAGGGCGTGGTCGGCCCTCATGTCGCCGATCCCGGCGCCCGAGGTGGTCGTCACCGACGGCGGGAGCGGGTTCGCCAAGGCCGTGCGCGAGACCTGGCCGCGCACCAGGGTCCAGAGGTGCACCTTCCACGCCTTCTCGCAGGTCAAGCGCTACACGACGACGCGGCCGAAGCTCCAGGCGGGGCGCGAGCTCTACCTCATCGCGCGCGACCTCATGGGCATCGAGACGCTGCACCAGGCCGAGCTCTGGGTCGAGCGCTACCTCGACTGGTGCGGGTTCTGGGCCGACTTCCTGGAGGACAGGACCGTGGTGGACGGCAGGAGAATCTATAGATCG
>CABVAS010000279.1 GCA_902496375.1 uncultured Collinsella sp. | reverse complement strand
AAATCAATATGATTCCGTATTTCGATGAAACAACAAATATGTATGTGACAATCATCCGATCTATAGATTGGGAGCTCTTCCCCGACGCGGCGAACATCGGCCTGCTCTACTGCTCCGGTGAGCCGAACAGCGTCTACCAGATCGAGACCATCCGCGGTTACCTTGAGGACATGGGCTACACCTGCGAAGCCTATGCTTTCACCGACGTCAACGACCTCAGCTCCGTCACCCAGACCGCCTGCGACAACTCCGACGTCATCTACATCCCCACTGACAACACCGCTGCCGGCAACGCTGAGACCATTGCCAACGTTGTGCTCGCCGCGGGCGTGCCCGTGGTCGCCGGTGAGAGCGGCATCTGCTCCGGCTGCGGCGTCGCGACGCTCTCCATCGACTACTACGAGCTCGGCTACACCACCGGTGAGATGGCCGCGAAGATACTCACCGGCGAGGCTGACGTCAGCACCATGGCCGTCGAGTACGCGCCCACTGTCACCAAAATGTACAACGCCGCCAACTGCGAGGCCCTGGGCCTCACGATGCCCGAGGACTACGTAGCCATCGAGGGCTGATTCCCGACTTAGCCCGGGAGGGCGGGCCCCCGCCCTCCCGGATACCACCGCGCATGGAGGATTAAATGTAATGGAGTTCTTGCAATCGCTGCTGAACGGGCTGCCCGGCTCCGTGGGCCAGGGCCTCATGTGGGGCGTTATGGCCATCGGCGTATACATCACCTACCGGGTGCTCGACATTGCCGACCTGACGGTTGACGGCTCGCTCGCGACAGGCGGAGCCGTCTGCGTACTGCTCACGGTCAGCGGAGTGAACGTCTGGCTGGCTACAATAATAGCCATGCTTGTGGGCATGCTCGCGGGCCTCGTCACCGGCCTCTTCCACACCAAATGCGGTATCCCGGCCATACTAGCCGGTATACTCACCCAGCTAGCGCTGTATTCAATAAATCTGCGCATTATGGGCTGGGGCACCACGGCGGGGACGCAGTCCACACTTGCCGTAAGCGTGGATAAGTTCGACCTTCTCGTCTCCTCCCGCTACGTCCGAGAGCTGTCGCTGAGAAACCCCATCCTGCTGCTCCTGGTGATAGCAGCCGTGGTGGTTGGCCTGCTCTACTGGTTCTTCGGCACCGAGATCGGCTGCGGTATACGCGCCACCGGCGCGAACCGGAACATGGCCCGCGCCCAGGGCATCAACACCGAGAAAAACGCCGTCATCGGCCTCATGATTTCCAACGGCATAGTCGCCCTCGCAGGCGCGCTTATCGCTCAGTACCAGGGCAGTTCCACCGTGGACATGGGACGCGGCGCCATCGTCATCGGCCTTGCGGCGGTCATCATCGGCGAGGTCATTCTCGGCCACAGGGCGCGCAACTTCGCCACGAAGCTCGCAAGCTGCATCCTCGGCGCGATACTCTATTACGTTGTCATCCAGGTCGTGCTCCGCCTCGGGCTGAACACCAACGACCTCAAGCTGCTCACAGCGCTCATCGTCGCGCTGTTTCTCGCGATTCCGCATTGGAAGGATAAGCTCATGTCAGGCCGCCGCGCGGTCGCAGGAAAGGGGAATAACAATGCTTGAACTCAAACATATCAGCAAGACCTTCTACCCCGGGACGGTGAACGCCAAGACCGCGCTCTTTGACCTGAACCTCACCCTCAACGACGGCGACTTCGTCACCGTCATCGGCGGCAACGGCGCGGGCAAGAGCACCATGCTCAACGCCATCGCCGGCGCCTTCTCAGTCGATTCCGGAAGCATCACGATAGACGGGCGCAACATCACCAAGCTGCCTGAGTACAAACGTGCAGCGTTCATCGGCCGTGTATTCCAGGACCCGATGATGGGTACGGCGCCGACGATGGGCATCGAGGAGAACCTTGCCCTCGCCGCCAGGCGCGGCAAGCGCCGCACGCTCCGCTGGGGCATCAAAAAGGTGCAG
>CABVAS010000278.1 GCA_902496375.1 uncultured Collinsella sp. | reverse complement strand
TACCGCAGCACCTCGCGGGCGCGCGTCACAAGCGGCAGGTTCTGCAAACCCGGCACGTCGAAATCGCTCATGATGCCCATGTCGATATTCCGGCGCGACGTCTCGCCCGTCTGATCGTCGAGTTTGGTCGCCAGCGCCAGGAACTCCTGGGCGCCGAGCGCAAACATCGGCGAGGCCAGCAGTGGCATAAGGCCCTGCGCCGTATCGGCCGGATTGGCGAGCGCGCAGACCAGGGCGCGTACCGTCTGTACCTCGGCAGCTTGGGCAAAGACTGAGCCGCCTGCGATCACGCAGTCGAGCCCCTGGTCGCGGAAGGCCTGCGCATAGACATCGGCATTGGTCATGCGGCCCAGCAGCAACACCATATCGCCCTGGGGCTGCCCCGCTTTGACGAGCGCCTGGAACCGCTCCGCAATCGCACGAGCTTTCGCCTGCGTTCGCTCCTGCGTGCTGCCACCGGCAACGAACAGCGCCTGACGGCGCGAAGCCTTTGCCTTGAGCTTGTCTTTGCGTTTGTCGCTCGGTTCAAGATCCAAGAACCCCTGCATCAAACCACCGGTGTCGCCGTCAAAGACGCGTGCTACGTAGCGCAGCACCTCGTCGTGGCTGCGGAAATTGCGCACGAGCTTGACGAGCTCGCCGGCGGGGGCATCGGTCGCGGCAGCCACATCGGGCGCCGCCGTCAAACCCACCTTGCGCTCCTGGCGACGGAATACCTCGACCTCGGCGCCACGGAAGCGGTAAATCGACTGCTGCGCATCGCCCACGGTGCACAGCGCGCGCTCCCCCGCGCCCGTCAGATAGCGAATCAGATCGACCTGCATCTGGTCGGTATCTTGGAACTCGTCGATCATGACCATCTTAAAGCGACCCTCGTAGGCGGCTCGGATGGCGGGATAATCGCGCAGTGCCTCGTATGCCATGCGCAACAGATCGTTATTGTCGAGCGCGGACTGGCCGGCCTTGAGCGCGCGGTACTCCGCCTCCACAGCACGGGCAAGCCCCACCAGCGCATCGAGCGCCGGGCCGCCGCAGGCAAGCACGATATTGATAAACGCATCGGCCGCCTCGGCCTTGAGTAGCTCCACCTGCTCCTTGGGGAATGCCTTGCTCGCCCGAGGCATGCTGCACGACATCATGAGTCGCGCCGCATCCTCCATGGTTTTGCCGCTCGCCTCAAACGCGTCGATGGCGTCGAGTGCCACCTGCGCCTTTTCGGTCGTGGCCTTGCTTGCGCCCAGCGCCGCACGATAGGCATCGGCAAGCGCCGAGGTGTCGGCCTGGCCGCGTGCCACGCGCACATCGTCCATGCCGCCCGGCAGCTGGCTCGATAGCTCCAACAGGTCGCGCACCAGGCCTTTTATGGTGGTACCGGCGCCAAACGGCCCGCCCTCGCCCGCCATGGGATACCAGGCGTAGAGGGCCTTAAGCGAGGCGGCGAGCTCGGGCGCGGCATCGGGCGCCGTCGCGCGCCCCAGCACATGCTCGACAGCCTGATCCATAAGCTCATCGGTATCGGTAAGCACCGTGAACTCGGGGTCGATGCCCAGCTCCAGCGCGTGCGCGCGCAAGATGCGCGAGCACATGCCGTGAATGGTCGAAATCCAAGCGTCGTCGACCGTCAGGGCCTCTTCGTCCATACCCTCTTCGATAAGCGCACGGCGCACGCGGTCGCGAATCTCGGCCGCGGCGTCTTTGGTAAAGGTAATGGCGAGCACCTGGTCCAGATGCTCGACAAACGGACCGGATTCGGGCGAGAGCGCGTAGACGATGCGGCGCGTGAGGGTAAAGGTCTTGCCCGAACCGGCGCCCGCCGAGACAAACAGCGGGCGGTCGAGCGTTTTGACGACTTGCAGCTGTTGCGGCATCAAAGTCGAAAGATCCATGGTCTACACGTACCTCCTTGCAAACGTTCCTTCGTGGTTATACGAGCAGCGCGCATGCGCGGCCTGCGCCGACGTCGGGTCG
>CABVAS010000277.1 GCA_902496375.1 uncultured Collinsella sp. | reverse complement strand
AGAAGCTCGTCGAGGAGCTCGCTTGGCGTGAGGGCGATTACGCCAAGGAGATCGTCGAGGACATCAAGGAAGCCCGCGCGTTTGGCGACCTTTCGGAGAACTCCGAGTACGATGCCGCCAAGGACAAGCAGGCCCAGAATGCTGCTCGCATTGCCGAGATTCAGGCTATTCTCGCCAACGCTCAGGTTGCTGCCACCACGGGCAATCTGACCGTCTCCATCGGTTCCACCGTTTCTCTGATCGATCCCAACGGTGAGGTCATGGAAGTCACGCTCGTCGGTACCACCGAGACCAACTCGCTCGAGCACAAGATTTCCAACGAGTCTCCGGTTGGTCACGCCATCATCGGTCACGGCGAGGGCGACTCCGTCGAGGTCGTTACGCCTTCCGGCAAGACTCGCGTCTACACCATCGCCAAGATCGCACGCTAGACCACGGTCCCGCGTAAAGGTATGTTTTCGCTCCCTGGGACCGAATCCTGGGGAGCGTTTTAGTTTGAGGAGCTAACTTATGGCAGAGAACCAGAACGCCGCAGATCAGGCATCGACGCTCAACGACGAGCGCGCCACCCGCCTGGCCAAGCGCGCCGCCCTGTTCGAGGCAGGCCAGAACCCCTATCCCGAGCACTCTGAGCTTGAGGACTACGTCGCCGATATCGAGACTAAGTACGCCGATCTTGCCGATGGTGAGGACACCGAGGACGTCGTGAAGATCGCCGGCCGTGTGGTCGCCAAGCGCGGTCAGGGCAAGATCATGTTCATCGTCGTGCGCGATGTGACTGCCGAGATTCAACTGTTCTGCCGCATCAACGACATGAAAGAGGCTGCCTGGAATACGCTCAAGGCCCTCGACTTGGGCGACATCCTGGGCGTGACCGGCGTGGTTGTGCGCACCCAGCGCGGCCAGCTTTCCGTTGCCCCTAAGAGCGCGACCCTGCTTGCCAAGGCCGTTCGTCCGCTGCCCGAGAAGTTCCACGGTCTTTCCGACAAGGAGACCCGCTATCGCCAGCGCTATGTCGACCTGATCGCCAACGACGACGTTCGCGAGACCTTCCGTAAGCGTTCGCAGATTCTCTCCACCTTCCGTCGCTTTATGGAGTCCGACGGCTACATGGAGGTCGAGACCCCCATCCTGCAGACCATCCAAGGCGGCGCTACTGCCAAGCCGTTCATTACCCATTTCAACGCGCTCGATCAGGAGTGCTACCTGCGTATTGCCACCGAGCTGCACCTCAAGCGCTGCATCGTCGGTGGTTTTGAGCGCGTGTTCGAGATCGGCCGCATCTTCCGTAACGAGGGCATGGATCTTACCCACAACCCCGAGTTCACCACGATGGAGGCCTACCGTGCCTTCTCCGACCTCGAGGGCATGAAGGCACTCGCCCAAGGTGTCATCAAGGCTGCCAACAAGGCCATCGGCAACCCCGAGGTCATCGAGTACCAGGGCCAGACCATCGACCTTTCTGGTGAGTGGGCCAGCCGTCCCATGACCGACATCGTCTCCGACGTGCTCGGCAAGCAGGTCACCATCGACACGCCGGTCGAGGAGCTTGCTGCCGCCGCGCGCGAGAAGGGCCTGGAGATCAAGCCCGAGTGGACTGCTGGCAAGATCATCGCCGAGATTTACGATGAGCTGGGCGAGGACACCATCGTCAACCCGACGTTCGTGTGCGATTACCCCATCGAGGTCAGCCCGCTTGCCAAGCGTTTTGAGGACGACCCGCGCCTGACGCACCGCTTTGAGCTGGTTATTGCCGGTCACGAGTACGCCAACGCGTTCTCCGAGCTCAACGACCCGGTCGACCAGGCCGAGCGCTTTGCCGCCCAGATGGCCGAGAAGGCCGGCGGTGACGACGAGGCCATGGAGTACGACGAGGACTACGTGCGCGCCCTCGAGTACGGTATGCCTCCCGCGGGCGGCATCGGCATCGGCATCGACCGCGTGGTCATGCTGCTCACCAACCAGGCTTCCATTCGCGACGTCCT
>CABVAS010000276.1 GCA_902496375.1 uncultured Collinsella sp. | reverse complement strand
AGATAGAATGGGAAATTTTCCGATTGTGGCAACGGGATCATTGCCGTTAAGCTCGGGCACCATCGTAGAAGGCAGATTATCGGTGAAGGTATAGCTGTACTCTTTATAAGTATTGATATTGCTGGCCACGGTACCTGCAAGCTGATACTCAACCAGCTGATCGGATGCAGAGTCCGCAACCCTATTGGGCGCCGTAAAGACATCTCGAGAAGAGCCCTCGGGAACAACTTTGCTCGAATCCACAAAGCTGCCATTATTGTCGTCCTTAACGGCCTTGGTCACGTTGGGGACATCCTTTTTAGAATCAACATTCACGTCTTCGCCACCAACGACGGCAAAAATTGGCGAGGTATGGGCGTCGGTATTGCCGTTGGCCGAATCGCTAGATGTGGTCGAACCAACATTTGCAGTCACAAAGAGCCAATAGCCAGCGTCTAAAGCCTTAAAGTCTCCCTTGCTGGAATCGCTTGGGTTTTTCCAGGTTAGAGTCGAGCCCTCAAGTGCGGCAGCGATCTTTTCCAACGTGGAGTCAGCGTCAACCTTGGCAGTCTGGCCAACTTTTTCACCGGCATTATCTTTAATGTACTTGGCCCAAGCCTGAGCGCCTGCATTCGCAGCAGGAGTTCCCGGGACGCCAGCAAATGCACTAGTCACAACATTCATAACATCAGGCGATGCCCAAGTGATATCAGAGAGCGTCTTGGACCCATTCCAGGTGCCGTCTTCCTTCTGATCCTGTGTGACCGTTGCCTTGAAAATCTGGATACCCTTAAAGGCTGTATCCGTGTAGATTTCCTCCTTGATCGTCACGTTGCCGCTCTGGGACACCGTCGGCGTACCATCAGCAAACGCCATGGTCACCGGGGCCATCACGCCGCCGAAGCTCAGCGCTGCTGTGAGGCCGGCGGTTACTGCCAGGCGTGCGATGTTCTTGCTCATGCTCATCTTCTTTTCCTCTGCTTTCTGCTCGAATTCCATTTGATCTAAATCTGTCTGTCTGTGTCTTAGCATCTGCTTCGCTACGTCTCGCCCCGCTCTCTGTGGGGCTGCCAGCTACTCTTTATGGCTGCCACCTCCCCGCTTGACCAGGAGCGCGACCACGATGAGCGCGGCTCCGGCGACCGCTGCGGCGGCCGCGGCGTACATTGCCATATCGCCAGTCGAGGGCATAAAGCCTCCGGTGGTAATGCTAGGGGGTGTGCCGGTGGGCGTGTTGATGAGCGACGCCTCCAGGCTGCCCGTCGACCCGTCCGCGCTGTCGGCGCGCAGGGGCGACTCGGCCGTGATGGTGAGTTTGGGCTTGGCGGCGGCCACCTGGTCGACGTCCAGGCCCTCGGCCTTGACCGTCACGGAGCGCGTGCCCTCGAAGGCGGTGTAGCCCTTGGGTGCCTTGAGCTCGCGGACCTCCAGCTTGCCCGAGTCCACGCCCGAGACGGACACGCGGCCGTCCTCGCCCGTGGTGACGGTGGCCTTGCCCTCCGCATCCCACGTGCCGTCGGCCGTCAGCGTGCGACCACGGTCGTCGGCGATGCTCAGGACCGCCCCGGCAAGCGGCTTGTCACCATCGCTACCGCGCTTGGTGAGCGCGAGATCCCAGGTGTAGGCGCACGCGTCGTCGCTCGGCGTGCGGGTGAAGCCGGCGTCGCCGGACTGGTCGGCAAAGGGAGAGCGCGGGTAGCGCAGGTACACCTCGTTGGGGTTGCCCTTCGCGATGCCGTGGTTGCACGCGCTGTTGAGCGGCGCATTGTACCCGGCGACCACGCGGGCGCCCGCGATGAAGGCGTCGGCCCCGCCGAGCGCGGCGATGAGGTCGCCGGTGCGCACGGTGAAGGTCTTGCCGTCGGTCGCTACCTTGGTGGCGCACTGGGCCGTGATGTCGGTCCAGCCCTTCGCGGGCTCGGTGCCGGTGCGCCCGTCCTTGCCGGTCGAGACGGCGTCAAAGCCGCCGTCCGCGCCCGCCGCCACGTACACATGCATGCTCGCGGCGACCTTG
>CABVAS010000275.1 GCA_902496375.1 uncultured Collinsella sp. | reverse complement strand
CGTAATCGCGGCGGCGTTTTGCGCGTGGGACGTGCATGTGGCTCGTCGTGCAGCCAAGCAGACTGGTGCTGCGCCTTCGGGCGCCATCCCGCGTTTCCGCTGGGTTGGCGTTCTCGCGGTGCTCGCGCTCTGCCTTGCCTCTAATATGTACTTCACCAAGGTCTTTATGCCGGCGCACGATATCACGCCTGGTTCCAAGCGCGAAATCCTCTCGATTCCGTTCCAGCAGACGGCTCGTTTTGTCCAAAAGCACGACGGCCTCAACTCGGGCGTCAACCCCACGGTTAAGGAGGACGGCACCATCGTGGAGGCTCCTTGCGACGGCTTGGTGACCGACGAAGAGCGTGCCGTGATCGATCGCGTACTCAAGTACGAGAACCTGGGCCGCCGCTACAACCCCGACAAGTCCGATGCCGTCAAGAACTGCTTTAACGAGTACGCCTCGCAGGAGGACATCAAGGCCTATTTTGAGGTGTGGGCCCAGATGTTCAAAAAGGATCCCGAGTGCTATATCTCGGCGCTTATCAATAACTACTACGGCTACTTTTATCCGAGTGCCCGCGATGCCTGGGTCTACAGCACGGCGCGTAGTGCCGAGATCATGGCGCGTCCCGACAACCTCAAATACTTCGACTTCCATCCGGTTGACAGCAACGTGGTGCGCTGGTGTGACCACCTGATCAATCTGTACCGTGTAGCGGTACAGCGCATCCCGTTTATTTCGCTCACCATGAGCTCGGCCACCTATGTGTGGATCATGATCGCCGTGGTGGTCTACCTGCTGCGTCGTCATTCATGGCGTGCGCTGGCGATCTGGGTGCCGCTGCTGGGCGTGCTCGCCGTGTGCCTGATTGGCCCGTGCAACGGCTCGACTTACATGCGCTACCTGTATCCGGTCATCGCCTGCATGCCCTTCGCCATCGGCGCCACCGTCACCCGCAGCGACTTCCTCTGGTCCTAATATGGTGCAAAGGGGACAGGTTACTTTGCTCCAAAGGGTTGCATCATCACGACGCCTTCATTTTGGGGTTTATCTCGCAGGCCAGTAGGTATATCATAACGACGTTTGTTTATATTGCCCGAGCATCTGCGCTGGGCTTTAGGTCGAAACCGATAGGAGACACGTATGTCCGGACACTCTAAGTGGGCCACAACCAAGCATCGTAAGGGCGCGCAGGACGCCAAGCGTTCCGCCCTCTTCTCCAAGCTGAGCCGCAACATCACCGTTGCTGCCCGTCTCGGCGGCGACCCGCTGCCCGAGAACAACGCCAGCCTCGCCGCTGCCGTTGCTAAGGCCAAGGCTCAGTCCATGCCCAAGGACAAGATCAAATCCGCTATCGACAAGGCCTTCGGTTCGGGTGCCGACGCCGCCGTCTACGAGAACATCGTGTACGAGGGCTACGGTCCCGCCGGTGTCGCCGTCTACGTTGACTGCCTGACCGACAACCGCAACCGCACCGCCGCCGATGTCCGTTCCGCCTTCTCCCACGCTGGTGGTAACCTGGGCACCTCGGGCTCCGTTGCCTTCCAGTTTGAGCGCAAGGGCCAGATCGTCGTCGCCAAGGAGATCCTGGACGAGAACGCCAAGAAGGAGACCATGATCGCCAACGGTGCTGCCGGTGACGAGGATGAGTTCATGATGGCCATCGCCGAGGCCGGTGGCGAGGACTACGAGGACGCCGGCGAGGAGTGGATCGTCTGGACTACTGCCAACGAGGTCATGGCTGTCTCCAAGGCGCTCGAGGAGCAGGGCGTCCAGGTCAAGGGCTCCGAGACCACCATGGTCCCGACCACCCCGACCGAGGTCTCCGGCGCCGACGCCAAGAAGGTTCAGCGCCTCATCGACCGTCTTGAGGAGCTCGACGACGTCCAGGATGTTTACAGCACCATGGACATGACCGACGAGGTCATTGCTGCCCTCGAGGAGGAGTAGCGCCCGCACGGGTTAAGCCGTGCATATCTGGGCATAATGAAGCGAGCATGCAAGCCTCGTGGAATAGATGAGCCGGATCCGCGTGC
>CABVAS010000274.1 GCA_902496375.1 uncultured Collinsella sp. | reverse complement strand
TCGCGATATTGCCGTGTTCCACACCATTGTTGATCCGGCGCTTCGCGCCCGCGTGCTCGATTACCTGGGCATGCTGCATATTCGTTCGGTTGACCTGATCGGCCCAGCGCTCGCCGTGCTGTCGTCGCTCATTGGTGTGCCGCCCAAGGGCGTCGCGGGCGTGATTCACAAGACCGATGACCGCTATTTCCATCGTATCGAGGCCATGGAGTATTTCGTTGAGCACGATGACGGGCGCGGCTGCGATGATCTGTCGGGTGCCGATATTGTGCTGCTGGGCGTATCGCGCACGTCCAAGACGCCGCTGTCGATGTTTTTGGCCTTTCAAGGTTACAAGGTTGCCAATGTTCCGTTGGCCCATGGCATGGAGCCGCCCAAGTCAATTTACGAGGTCGACCCGATGCGTTTGTTTGGCCTGATTTCGACCGTCGACGTTATTTCCGAGATTCGCGATAGCCGCTTGGGCGATGACTACGCCCGTGCCGTTGCCGGCTCCTATGCCGAGCCCGAGAGCGTGCGCAGCGAGCTCGAGGAAGCTCGTGCCCTCATGAAGCGCCTAGGCTGCTTTGTGGTGCGTACCGACGGCAAGGCCATCGAGGAAAGCGCTGCCGAGATCATTAGCCACTTGGAGGAAATCCAAGAAGCCCGCGCCCGCCGCGCCGGCAGTCGAGTGCAGCAAAGTTAGCTCATTGGAGTAGTTAAAAAGCCCCGTCCTAAATAGACTACCTCAAAATAATGCACGATAATGATAAAGCGATTTAGCAAGAAACTTGCATCTGACCTGCATTTCTCTTGCAGTGGTATCTTCATAAGGTAAGCACCTTTATCTACCGTTTACCGCCAGTTTTAGCACGTTTACCAAACCGCGCATCCTCTGCTTAAGCCCGCTCAAAACCCGCCGTATAGTTCCCTCACGGCCCGCATCTGGCGGGTCGATTCGTTACCACGGTCGTGCGCGTAAGTGCATGGAAGGGGAAGTATCGTGAGCGATTGCAAGAGGGTTTACCGTTTTGGAACCGACGCCCAGGGCACCCGTGTCACTGAGGGCGACAAGTCCATGAACTTCGTGCTTGGCGGCAAGGGCGCAAACCTTGCCGAGATGAGCCGTATCGGCCTGCCGGTTCCCGGTGGCTTTACCATTACCTGCCAGACCTGTGTCGAGTACTCCGGTGCCGGCAACGTGTGGCCCGAGGGCGCACTCGATGAGATCGTTGCTGCCGAGGCAGACCTCGAGGCCCGTTGCGGCAAAAAGCTCGGCGACGCCTCCGATCCGCTGCTCGTGTCGGTTCGCTCGGGCGCTCCGTTCTCCATGCCCGGTATGATGGACACGGTCCTCAACTTGGGTCTCAACGACGACTCCGTTCAGGGTCTCATTGCCCAGACGCAAAACCCGCGTTTTGCCTGGGATAGCTACCGCCGCTTTATCCAGATGTTCTCAAACGTCGTCATGGGTGTCGATGCCGACCTGTTCGAGAACGCCCTGACCCAGGCCCGCCTGGTCGCCGGCGTTCGCGTCGACTCCGAGCTTTCGGCCGAGGACCTGCAGGAACTCGTCGAGACCTTTAAGGGCATCTTCTCCGAGAACGTCGATGCCGCCCTGTATCCCGAGCTCGAGGTCGCTGACGGCAAGCCCGTCTTCCCGCACGACCCGGAGCTTCAGCTACGCCTTGCCATCCAGGCCGTCTTTGGCAGCTGGATGAACGAGCGTGCCTGCATCTACCGCAAGCAGCATGGCATTTCCGACGACCTCGGCACCGCCGTCAACGTGCAGGCCATGGCCTTTGGCAACAAGGGCGTGACCTCTGCGACGGGCGTCGCCTTTACGCGTAATCCGGCCGACGGCACTAAGGAGTTCTACGGCGATTTTCTGGTTAATGCCCAGGGCGAGGACGTCGTCGCCGGTATCCGCAACACCGAGCCCATCGCCGACCTCAAGACCACCCCGGGCCTCGAGTCCGCAGGTGAGGAGCTCGAGCGCGTGTTCCTGACGCTCGAGGATCATTACCGCGATATGTGCGATAT
>CABVAS010000273.1 GCA_902496375.1 uncultured Collinsella sp. | reverse complement strand
GGCCTTATCACCGGTCAGCAGCGCGTACATCTCTGCGGGAACGACCGCCTTGACGCGAACCTGCTGGCTCTTGGTGAAAGTGCCGGCAGAACGGGCATCCTCAAGGGCCTTGGTCACGGCGCTACGGAGCTCGAGTGAAGCCTCGAGCACGCCCTCAAACTCGTTGGCCTCATCGACCGTGATAGGCGACTTGTACCAATCGAGCAGCGCGGCGTACTTCTGGTGATCGACGCAGCCGGCGGGCGCATAGGCCATGGCCTCGTCGACGGTGTAGGACAAGATCGGCTGCAGATCGCGCATGAGCATCGAGAAGAGCTCGGCGAGCACGGTCTGAGCGCTGCGGCGCTCGAGAGAACCGGGCTTCTCGCAGTACAGACGGTCCTTCAGGGCGTCGAGGTACACGTTGGAGAGCTCGGTAACCACAAAGTCGTAAAGCGCACGGTAGGCGCGCGGGAACTCGTAGCTGGCGTAGGCATCGTCGACCTCGGCCTGGACCTGGGTCAGGCGGGCAACCATGAGCTTGTCGAGCGGCAGCAGATCAGCAAAGGCGACGCCGTCGGTCTCGGGCTCAAACTGGCCCTCGAGCTCGGAAAGCAGGAAGCGCAGCGTGTTGCGGAAACGGCGGTAGGCATCGGACGTACGAGCGAGAATCTCGTGGTCGATGGAAACGTCAGAGCTGGTGTCGACCGAGGCAACCCACAGGCGGATGATGTCGGCACCCATCTCGTCGCAGACCTTGTTGGGGTCGATGACGTTGCCGAGCGACTTGGACATCTTGCGGCCCTGACCGTCGAGCGTAAAGCCCTGCGAGACGACCGCCTTGTACGGAGCATGGCCGTTGGCGCCCACAGAGGTGAGCAGCGAGCTCTGGAACCAACCGCGGTGCTGGTCGGAGCCCTCAAGATACACGTCAGCCGGGTACTCAAGCTCGGGGCGATACTCGCAGACGGCCTTCCAGGAGACGCCGGAATCCCACCACACGTCGAGGATGTCCTTATCGGCCTTGAGGTGATGGCCGCCGCACTTGGGGCAGACGCAGGCCTCGCCCAGGTAGCTCTCGGGAGCATCGGTGAACCAGGCGTCGGAGCCCTTCTCGTGGAAGAGCTTGATGACGGCGTCGAGCGTGGCATCGTTCATGACCTTCTCGCCGCAGTCGGCGCAGGTGTAGCTGGGGATAGGTACGCCCCAGTTGCGCTGACGGCTGATGCACCAGTCGGGACGCTGCTCGACCATGGCACCGATGCGGTTGGCCGCGTGGGCCGGATACCACTTGACGTTCTCGCGGACCTCTTTGCCAGCCTGCTCGCGCAAACCGGTCTTGTCCATCGAGACAAACCACTGGTCGGTAGCACGGAAGAGCACCGGGTGCTTGCAGCGCCAGCAGTGCGGATAGCTGTGCGTGATCTTCTTCTCGAGAACCAGGGTGCCGCGCTCGCGCAGGAACTCGATGATATGCGGGTTGGCCTCATCGGTATCCATACCGCTGAAGGGACCACCGGTGCCAAACTCCTCGCCGGTGTAGAACTTGCCGTCGTCATCGACCGGCATGCAGATGTCGGTGATGCCCTCCTTGAGGCAGGCGAAGTAGTCGTCGACGCCGTGGCCAGGCGAGTTGTGGACGATACCGGTACCGTCGTCGACACCGACGTAATCGGCCAGCAGCGCCACGCCCTCAACACCGTCAAAGATCGGCTGCTTGTAGTGGATGTGGTGGAAGGTCTCAGCGGGAACCACATAGGGCTTGCCGGCGACCATAACCGGGGTGTACTCCCAGCCAAACTCCTCGCAGCACTTGGGAGCCAGGTCCTCGAGCATGACCTCGGCACGGCCATCGTGCTCAACGGCGACATAGGCGGCGCCGGGCTTAAGGGAAACGGCCTGGTCGGAGGGGATGGTCCACGGCGTAGTCGTCCAGATGATAAAGTCGACCGGGCCGTCGAAGTTCTCGAGGCCGGCGGGCTTGGAGGTCATCTCAAAGCGCACGAAGATGGAGTAAAGGAAGAAAAGGAAATCACCGTCCCCGCCTTTAAGG
>CABVAS010000272.1 GCA_902496375.1 uncultured Collinsella sp. | reverse complement strand
CTGCTCTACAGTCCTGGCTCGCACGGAGGCCACATTAAGTGGCCTCCGGCTCGTGCGGAACTCGCGACCGACCAAATACCAAAGCCCTCGGAACTTAGGATACATGGTTGGAGTCGCTCTGCTGTAAAATTCATCGGCCTATGACCTATTCCATGTCCCAGATCGGCTCATCTTCACCACCTTTAAATAAAAAAGAAGTACCGGTTGGGGCCGGTACTTCTTTTGGTGCGTCGATATTTGGTTGCAGCTTTTGCTGCTGGCTTACAGGCCGCAGGCTGCTTTGAGTTCTTCGACTCGATTGGTCTTCTCCCAGGTGAAGTCGGCGTCTTCTCGGCCAAAGTGACCGTAGGCTGCCGTCTTTTCGTAGATGGGGCGACGCAAGTCTAGGTCGCGGATGATTGCGCCCGGGCGCAGGTCGAAGGTCTTCTCTACGGCCTCGACGATCTTGTCCTCGGCAACATGCGCGGTACCGAAGGTGTCGACCATGATCGACAGCGGCTTGGAAACGCCGATGGCGTAAGCAAGCTCGACTTCGCAGCGGTCGGCCAGGCCGGCGGCGACCACGTTCTTGGCGACCCAGCGCGCGGCATACGCGGCGGAGCGGTCGACCTTGGTGCAGTCCTTGCCGCTAAAGGCGCCGCCGCCGTGACGGCCGTAGCCGCCATAGGTGTCGACGATGATCTTACGGCCGGTTAGGCCCGTGTCGCCCATGGGTCCGCCCACGACAAAGCGTCCGGTGGGGTTCACATAGATGTCGGCGCCATCCCACGGCATGTTCTCGGCAGCCATGACGGGCGCGATGACATGCTCGATGAGATCGGCCTTGATCTTGCCCATGTCCTCGATCTCGGCCGCGTGCTGCGTGGAGATGACGATGGTCGTGACCTCGACGGGCTTGCCGTCCTCGTAGCGCACCGTGACCTGGGTCTTGCCGTCGGGGCGCAGATAGGGCAGAGTACCGTCGTGGCGCACGGCGGACAGGCGCTCGGCCAGGCGGCTTGCCAGGTAGTGCGGCATGGGCATGAGGGTCTTGGTTTCGTTGGAGGCGTAGCCGAACATCATGCCCTGGTCGCCGGCTCCGATCAGGTCGATCGGGTCGGTGGTGGCGCCGGTCTGGGTCTCGAAGGACTCGTCGACGCCCTGGGCGATATCGGGGGACTGCTCGTGGATGAGGCTCATGACGCCACAGGTATCGCAGTCAAAACCAAACTTGGCGCGGTTGTAGCCGATGCGGCGGATGACGCCGCGGGCAATTTCCTGCACGTCAACGTATGCCTGGGTGCGGATCTCGCCGGCGACGATGACGGTGCCGGTGGTCACGAGGGTCTCGCAGGCGCAGCGGACGTTTTCCACGTTGGCGGGCACGCCGTTGGGCGCAATATAGCCCTGCTCCTGCAGCTCTATTTCTTTGGCGAGGATTGCGTCGAGGACGGCGTCGCTGATTTGGTCGGCGATCTTATCGGGATGACCTTCGGTCACCGACTCCGACGTAAACACAAAGGACCCGTGTTGGGGAGGGATGGAACGAAGCTCTTCTGACATGATTGTCCTTTCGAATAACGTGTCCCGGCGACCGTTACCATTCCGCCGGGCTCTGTATGCAAGAGCCCATCATAGCGCGTAAATCCAACATTCACACCCTTTCCGCACCTACTCATTGGGGACAGACTTAAATGACCAGTCGGGTGCTCATTGGGTAGTCATTTAAGTCTGTCCCCAATGAGTAGGTCGGTGCCCTTTGTGCGGAGGTTGCTTTGATGTTTTATACTGGTGCGGTTAGACATCCATCCTGCAATCGAGGAGATTTCCATGACATCAGACGTTCGCGTCCGCTTTGCACCCTCACCGACGGGCAAGCTGCACATCGGCGGCGCCCGCACCGCTATCTATAACTGGGCTTTCGCCCGCGCAAACGGCGGCACGTTCATCCTGCGCATCGACGACACCGACCCCACCCGTTCCACCGACGAGAACACGCAGATCATCCTGCGCGCCATGCGTTGGCTGGGTCTTGACTGGGACGAGGGTCCCGAGGTG
>CABVAS010000271.1 GCA_902496375.1 uncultured Collinsella sp. | reverse complement strand
GCGGTCACCCCGGTGAGGAAGTCGCGGTTGGCGACGGTATTCCAGCCGGCATTCGAGGTGATGGCGTCGGGAGCGTCGGGCACGAGCGTCACCTGCGTCGGGCAGACCTCGAGCACCAGGTCGATGAAGCTCGGGATGGGGTTGCCCTCGATGTTGAACTCGGTCGTAAGCACCCGCTTGAGCGCCCGCACGTCGTCGTAGCGGATGTGGCGCGCATCGGGACGCGGGTGCACCGTGATGCCGTCGGCTCCGAAGCGCTCGATGTCCTGCGCCGCGCGCACGACGTCGGGCATGTTGCCGCCGCGCGAATTGCGGATGACGGCAATCTTATTGACGTTTACACTTAATTTTGTCATAATAATCACTAACTTTGCGGTCAAGGGCGGCCTTCGGAGCGAAACCGCAGGCCGCCCCGCCGGGTGGACGTTTCGTTGCGGAAAGGCCGCCCGGAAGGCTTTCGGGCCCCGTTCCGCGAGGTCAAAGTTACGTAAAATTTCGAAACTCTGCCGATGAAAATCATACTTTTTTCCCGCCCGCAGGTGGCGCACGACGCCGGGGAGCTCCGCCAGCTCTTCGACGGCATCGATGCCTTCGGATTCGAATGCGTCGTCAACGAGGAGAAAGCGAAGCAAGCATGCCAGCCCTTCGATATCTGCCCTGGCTCATGAGCATCCTGACAATGTCCGGGAGAATCTGGCCCCCTCGAGGAACTTGGTCCATAGCTTGACTAAGAACGCGCACAATCGCAGGCTCGCTCATGCAAACACAATCGAAAGAGCCAGAATCGAGTCTGAGCCCAAGCAACGGACACCCCTGTGCGATTTCATTCGCCAAATCACTCGAAACCCTTACGCCACACGCCCTCAAATGATCAAGGTTGCCAGAACCAAATGCGCACATAGCAAAGCGAATGAGCCACTCCTCGCTTATGAGGTTCGGCCTCAAAGCGGCCATATATAGCTCAAACGCACAATCATCCCATCCACCGGGAAAAGAACCTGCACGCAAAGCCATTTCTCCGGTTCTAATCACATCAACAAGCGCCGGAATTCCGTGAGAGGCGGCCTTAATAGACTCAAAGGACAGCCCGCTCTTTTTTCCACACCACTTGCGCACTTCCGAGCCAGTTAATACAAGATCACGCGCCTCAAATACGCGACAGTGAGGGAGATAGTCAATGAGATAAGAGTAGTCGGGTGACATCAGAACGAGAACGTGAACACCAGCAAGGATTGCGCCAGCGATATGCTTTGCAGCACGAGCTGCAATCCCTTCATCGACGATGTTGAATCCATCAAGCACGAGAAGTCCAGATGGCTGCGAGCCCAGTCCCTGAGACATCTCCACGATTCTTGTGACAGACTTGCTAATGCGCCGGCAAATTGCGGACGCAGACTTAACGTTGAGCTTAACGCGAATAGTCTCAAGCCCAGCGTCCACATAAGAAGTCCCAACAAGCCGAGAAACGCAATGCGCACCCAAACCAGGCTCGGCTACTGGCGCCGGCTCGGCACACAAGACAACAAGAGAATCACGTTCGAGCGCGGATGTAATTGTCCGTTGGACTGCAGGACGCCTAACGAGACGCACTAAAGGCAGAGGCTGACCATCTTTACGCAGAGACAAGGAATCGCTCGAAACGTCAGCAGGACAAGACCGCTCAAAGGAACCAGTCTTCCGTGTGTCAAAATCGCCCCTCATAAGCGCCCTCCCTTAGTAGCATTGGACCTGTAACGCTACGGCGAAGGAAAGCCCGAAACTATAAAAGGACGAATTTAGACGGCGAATGACTGTTGGGAAATTGTCAGATTTCTGTTAGAAGTAGTTCTAGCTGCGACTTTATGAAGAAAGACGGCCCCGGCCGACCAAACTCGATCGAATTTAGTCGGCGAGCGGTCGCCGGACATGACGGGAGGGCGTCGCGGGGAGGCGACGGGGCATAGGCCAGACGCGGCCGCATGCCATGGCCCACGCACAGCGAAAGGGACCGCCCGGCGCGCGGGCGGCCCCCCTCGGCACAGGAAAATGCCCCTCGTTGGTCAGCGACGTCCTGCTCTCCCACGGACTTACTCCGCAG
>CABVAS010000270.1 GCA_902496375.1 uncultured Collinsella sp. | reverse complement strand
CCCCGCCACGCGACAGCTCACGCACGGCCCCATCGACGGCTGCGGTTCCATCCTCGCCAGCTACGGCGGTGGCCGTATCTCCGTCGAGCTCGCGCACTCCAAAATAACGAATGACCTGCTACCCTCGCAGATCGAAGGCGAGCGTGGCACTATCCAGATCGACCATCTGTCCACGCCCCGCAACGTCCGCATCGACTATCGCGGCGACGTCGTACGCGGTTCGGCGACCGAGGCACCGCGCGAACAGGGCGACAACGGCCGCGTGCTCGACCTGCCCAAATCGAGCAACACTATGGAATACGAACTCACAGACTTTATCACCGCCATCGGCGGCATCGATAACGTTAAGGAAGAGATTTGGGAAACCCCGGCGGGACGTCACGAACTTGGCCACTACCGCGATGTCACGCTCGTCTCATTGCGCATCATGGATGCCGTGCGCCAGCAGGCCGGCATTACCTTCCCGTCCGACGCAGGCAAGCAGGCCTAGCGATGGGCTTCTTCGATGCGTTCTTCTCCAGCGTCACCGGCGGCAGTCGAGAGCCTCAAAAACCATCAAACATCGAGCTCGAGTTGCGCCGCAGGCTTACTGTGTTCGCAAGCGACGAGGCCACTCAAGACACTCCCCTGCGCTATTTCCTGCGCTGGGCGGGGCAAGTCCAGGGCGTTGGTTTTCGCTTTACCAACACCAACCTCGCGCAGACACGCGCACTCACCGGCTGGGTGCGCAACATGGAAGACGGCTCGGTCGAGATGGAGATACAGGGAGCTCCGGCAAACATCCTATCTCATCTCGAGGCGCTTCATGCCTCCTACGAGCGCATGGGAACGCGTTTTCACCTCGTAGAAGCCCAGGCCCAAGCCCCACTTGCCAATGAAGACAGTTTCATTCCTCGTTATTAGTATTGTGTGCTAAATACGGTATCATTTACCTACGGCCGTTGATAGAAAAGAGGCGAGGCGCATGGCGGTGCAAAGAAGGAATACCAGGCAGCGAAAGCTGGTTCTTGACGCCGTGCGCCAAAGCTACAACCATCCCACCGCCGACGAAATCTGCAACGTCGTGCGCGCACAGGATGACAAAATCAGCCGCGGCACGGTCTACCGCAATCTCAACCTCCTGGCCGATGCCGGAGAGATCCTCTCCATCAAGACACCAGGCGGCAGCCGCTTCGATCGCACGATCGAGCCGCATGCGCATATCATCTGCACCTCGTGCAGCCGCGTCATCGACGTACCGCTCCCCTTCGATGCCCAGCTCGACGCCAAGGCGTCCGAGCAAATCGGATGGAGCGTCAGCTCGCACTACACCATCTTTGAGGGACTCTGCCCCGACTGCCAGTAGCCTTTGGGACATGCCTGCAAATCTACTTGCCCATCCGCTACAGCAAACAGTACATTTCTAGGCATGTCCCAAATATCTACTCGGCGAGCAGGCGACGCAGCTCCTCTTCGACCGTGCGTACGTAACGGACGCGGTCGTTGATGCCACGCATAGAGGGATTGCAGCTCTCCATTAGATAGGGATGGCCCACTACGTTGAGCATGTCGCGGTCGTTTTCGTTATCGCCAAACGCCATCATCTCATCGGGCGAAATTCCCAGGGCACGACCGTAATCGGCAAGCGCGGAACCCTTACCCGAATCAAAGCCGATAAAGTCCGTCCACTCGGTTCCCGACGTCATCACGTCGACACAGTCGCTAAAGTGGCGCTCGAAATACTCCAGCGCCGCCGGCTGCTCTGCCTCGGGCGTCTGGAAGGCAATCTTAATGACATCCTCGTCAATGTCTTCGGGACGGTCGACTACCGCCACATCACAATGGACCTCATAACGCAGGTGGTCAACAAACGCATCGTTGCTGCTCATGGTGTAGAGGTGTCCCTCGCACGAAAGGGTCACGTCGGCATGGGGGTACGCAACCACGGCATTCGCGATATCCATGGCCAGGCCACGCTCCATAGAACGCTTGACCACGGCACGCCCCTCGCTCATGACCAGGGCTCCGTTTTCGCATACATAGGCGAGTTCATCGGCCACCGGGGCAAACAGGTAGCGCAGGCTCGCGTATTGGCGACCGCTC
>CABVAS010000269.1 GCA_902496375.1 uncultured Collinsella sp. | reverse complement strand
GGATATCCTCGAGGCCGATTATGCCATTTGCTCCACCGCCCAGGCCGATCATCATGGCCGGAATGCCGAGCCAGTACATGACGATGCCGGCGATAAAGCCGCCCGCAAACCACGGCACGCTCGGGATGCCCGAGACCATGGTGGCGACCACGCTTGCCTGTGCGGCAACGAAGCTCTTGTCGGGACCAAAGGCGTCCGGACCATAGGCGGTGACGAGCGCGACCATGACGGCGGCGGCGACCAGGGCGCCCACGATGCCGCCGATGGCCTGGCCGACCCACTGCGCGCGCGGGTTGGTGCCCAGCACGGCGCCGGCCTTAAAGTCGTTCATGACGTCGCCCGCAAGGCCGCACGCCACGGCTACGATGCCGGCGATAAAGAACAGTTTGACCTGAGCGATCTGTGCGAAGGCGGCAACGATGAGCATGACGATGAGGCCAAAGATCTCCATGGGGTCGATGCCCGTCTGGCCGCAGCTCTGTGCGCTCATGATGGTGGTGACAAAGGTGAATAGCGTCACGATGACGGCCGGAACGGGGCCAAGGTTAAGCACGATGGCGATGATCACGGCGATGGCGGCAGCGCCCAGGCCGATGATGCCGGCGTCGAGCTTAAGGGAGCCCGAGATGAGCGACTGCTCGTCGGTGTCGGTGGAGCTGTCGGCGGCAAGACCGCGGACGATACCGGCGACCTGCGGCAAGATGTCCTTGAGGACGACGGCGACGCCAAAGCCCATCATGAGGCCCATGCCCAGGGACTTGACGATACCCTGCGCAGTCACAACGTCGAACAGACCGGCAGCGGTGCCACCCACGATGATGCCAAAGTTGCCCAGCAGCGCGCCGGCAAACCAGAACGCGACGGGGGCGAAGCCCACGAGGAAGCCGACGGAGAGCAGCATGGGCGAGTTGTAGATGCCAAAGGTCACGCCGGGGATGTTGAGTGTGCATAGCATGCTGGGCACCACGCCCAGGGCGTCGCGCAGCACGCTATAGATGCCGGCGATGGCCATGGAACCAAAGAGCTGCTTGCCGGTTTTTCCGCCAGCCTCGGTCGCGCGCAAGGTCTGAGCTGCGGCGTTGCCGGTGGGGAACTCAAGCGCGGCGTCCACGATAAAGTGACGGTGGATGAGCGCGGTGGCCAGCAGGCCCAGGATGGTGCCGGCGAGTGCCACGATAAACATGTCGAGCCAGCTGATCTGGTCGGCATAGCCCAGCATCCAGGCACCCGGGATGGTAAACGCTAGGCCGCCGGCGACCATGGCGCCTGCGGACATGATGGTGTGGGTGACGTTTGCCTCGTTGAGACTGGCGTTGCCCATGAGCTTAAGGAAGAACAGCGAGATGACGGCAGCGAAGACGATCGGCCAGGGGAGTGCGCCCATCTTGAGGGCGGTGTAGGCCGAGCTTGCCGTGATGATCACGCAGCCAAGGACGCCGATGACGACGCCACGCAGCGTGAGTTGCCCGCGCATCGAAGCACGGTTCGAGGGATTGCTCATATAAAACTCCTTTGCGTATATCCGCTTCCCCCGGGAGCGCCGCTACGGATACGGCGCGGGAAGTCGGGTTACCAAGGGCCGCCGCGTGAGCTCGCGCGCGACCGCGCACCAGTATAACCGCAAGCTAGTCATTTTGGGATGACTGGTTTAGGTAGGCGATATACTGCTGGGCAGACGAAAGGAGCGCCGACGATGCTTAATGGGTGCGCATATATATTGACGGTCGACGTGGGTAACACGTTCATTCGCTTTGGTCTGTTTGCCGAGGATTCGGCTGCGGCGCAGGAATGTCCGCTTGCGACGTGCGAGATCACGACGCCGTCGAGCATCACGGTCGATGAGGCTCGCATGAGGCTCGCGCAGGTCATGGGCGCGCTGTCAGCCGATGCGGGCGTGCCGGGTGTGCTCGTTCCCGCGGGCGCAGTGCTGAGTTGCGTGGTGCCGGCGCTCGAGCGCCCGTGGAAAGCGGCGCTTTCCCGCACCTGCACGGGGCGCGTGCTCACCGTGGGGCCGGGCCTCAAGACTGGCATGCCCGTCCACTACGACGACCCGGCCGAGATCGGCCCCGACCGCATCGCCGAT
>CABVAS010000268.1 GCA_902496375.1 uncultured Collinsella sp. | reverse complement strand
GGCGCGCTCCTCGGGGGCCTTGTCGATCTGGTCGTAGGCGGTGTAGGAAGCGGCGTCGGGGTTAGCCATGTTCAGGACCTTGGTGATAGCGGCGGTCAGAGTGGTCTTGCCGTGGTCAATGTGGCCGATGGTGCCAATGTTGACGTGGGGCTTGGTGCGGTTGAATACCTGCTTTGCCATTTTGATATCCTCCTCAATAATCAGTAATTGATTTTTCCTGTGGACGATCCTTTATCAGGTTCGAGGCTCAGCCCCGGTTACCGATAAGTTTTTCCTGGAGCGACTTCGGCAGCTCAACAAAGTGGCTGGGCTCCATGCTGTAGTTGGCGCGTCCCTGCGTCTTGCTGCGCAGGTCCGTGGCATAGCCGAACATCGTGGACAGCGGCACGTTGGCGTTTATTATCGCCGCGCCGTTGCGGATGTCCGTGCCGGAGATCTGGCCGCGACGGGCGTTTATGTCGCCCATTACGTCGCCCATATACTCCTCCGGCGCCGTTACCGTGACCTTCATGATGGGCTCAAGCAGCGTCGGTCCGGCCTTCGCCATGGCCTCCTTGAAAGCCATGCTGCCGCAGATCTTGAACGCGAGCTCGGACGAGTCCACCTCGTGGAAGGAGCCGTCGATGAGCTTGGCCTTGATGTCCACGACCTGATAGCCGCCGAGTACGCCGGCATGCATCGCGCCCTGGATGCCCTGATCCACACAGGGTATATATTCCTTCGGTATCGCGCCGCCGTGTATATCGTCCTCGAACTCGTAGCCCTTTCCGGACTCGTTGGGTTCGATGGTGAGCTTGACGTGGGCAAATTGTCCGCGTCCGCCGGTCTGGCGCACATACCGGGTATCCACCGTCGCTGCCTTCGTGATGGTCTCCTTGTACGAGACCTGGGGCTTGCCGACGTTCGCCTCGACCTTGAACTCGCGCAGGAGCCTGTCTACTATTATCTCCAGATGGAGCTCGCCCATGCCGGCGATTATAGTCTGACCTGTCTCCTCGTCCGTCCAGGTGCGGAAGGTCGGGTCCTCCTCGGCCAGCTTGGCGAGAGCTATGCTCATCTTCTCCTGGCCGGCTTTCGTCTTGGGCTCTATAGCGACGCGGATGACGGGGTCGGGGAACTCCATCGTCTCAAGCAGTATCTGGTGCTTGTCGTCCGACAGGGTATCGCCCGTTGTCGTATTCTTCAGGCCCACCGCGGCGGCGATATCGCCGGAATAGGCCGTCTGCAGATCCTCGCGGTGATTTGCATGCATGAGCAGTATTCTGCCCATGCGCTCACGCTGGCCCTTGGACACGTTTATGACCGTCTCGCCGGCGTTCACCGTGCCGGAATACACACGGAAGAACGCGAGCTTGCCCACGTAGGGGTCGGTCATTATCTTGAAGGCCAGAGCCGAGAACGGCTCGTCGTCGCTCGCCTTGCGGGTCTCGGTCTCGCCAGTCTTGGGGTTCGTGCCTTCGACGGGCGGAATGTCGAGGGGGCTGGGCAGATAATCGACTATCGCGTCCAGCAGCTTCTGCACGCCCTTGTTTTTGTAGGACGTGCCGCAGGTGACGGGTATCATCTTGACGGCGACGGTGGCCTTGCGGATGGCTGCGCGTATCATGTCGGCGGGGACCTCCTCGCCCTCCAGATAGCGCTCCATGATCTCATCATCGAAATCGGAGACGGCTTCAAGAAGGTTCGTGCGGTACTCCTCGGCCAGCTCGCGCATGTCCTCGGGTATCTCCTCAACGCGCATGTCCTTGCCCAAATCATCGTAATAGATGTCCGCCTTCATGTCCACAAGGTCAATTATGCCGCGAAAATCGGCTTCCTTGCCTATGGGCAGCTGGATGGGCACGGCGTTCGCCTTGAGCCTGTCATGGACCATGTCTATCACGTTGAAGAAATTCGCGCCCATGATGTCCATCTTGTTGATATAGATGAGACGTGGTACGTTGTAATGGTCGGCCTGGCGCCACACAGTCTCAGACTGGGGCTCGACTCCGCCCTTCGCGCAGAGCACGGTCACGCAGCCGTCCAGCACGCGCAGGCTGCGCTCGACCTCGACGGTGAAGTCCACGTGGCCCGGCGTGTCGATAA
>CABVAS010000267.1 GCA_902496375.1 uncultured Collinsella sp. | reverse complement strand
ACCGATCGCCGTCGCCACCTCGGCAATCTTCACCGAGAGCAACTCGCGGCGCGCCGGCGTGAGCTTTTTGGAATCGTTGATACCCCAGACGCGCGGCTCCATAGGAAGACAGACGGCGCATACCGTCAAAGGACCGGCCACCGATCCGCGACCCACCTCGTCGACACCAACGACCACCCCATCGCCGCCAAGCTCATGCATAAGCTCATACATGTCATTGACGCGCTCGCGCTCGGCAAGCTCTTTGGCATGGCGTTTGAGGGCGCGTTCGCAAGCCTTGATCACCTGCTGGCGTGGGTCCTCGCGATAATGCTCCACGAGGGCGGGAATCTCCTCAAACGTAGCGCTCGCCAACTCACCGGCAACCTGCGATGCCGAAACCGAGCTCGTCATGTTGGCCATACCAGACCCTCCTTGCATGCAAATCAGATAAAAAGAAGGGCCACCCGAAGGTGACCCTTGTGTCCAAACGAGTGGACAGACGCTGCGATCTTCTTAGCGCTTCTCGGGGATGCGAGCAGCCTTGCCCACCTTGTCGCGGAGGTAGTACAGCTTGGCGCGACGGACGCGACCATGACGAACGACCTCGAGCTTGGCGATCTTGGGGCTGTGAAGCGGGAAGGTACGCTCAACACCGACACCGAAGGACATCTTGCGGACGGTGAAGGTCTCGCGGGCACCGGCGCCGGCCATGCGGATGACGTCGCCCTGGAAGACCTGGATGCGCTCGCGGTCGCCTTCCTTAATGCGGTAGTGAACCTTGACGTTGTCGGCGACGCGAACCTGAGGAATGTCCTCGCGGATCTGCTGACGCTCGATTGCGCGGATGTAATCCATGTGCAATTCCTTACTCTTCTAGAGGTGCCGTACCACCTTGGCCGGCACGTAGTTGAACAAACGTATTCGAGTATACACGCGCGGGTTTCTGCTGCAAGAACAATTTTTTTCGCAGACAAAAAGACAAAACCCGAACATGATAACCGCCCGTCTCACGAATGAGGCGGGCGGCATGAAGGGGGCTACGCTAGGCGTCTAAACCCAAAACGTTAGGCGGAACGCTTGGCCTCGAGCTTGGCCTGAGCGGCAGCCAGGCGTGCGAGGGGCACGCGGTAGGGCGAGCAGGACACGTAGTCCACGTCGGCCACGTTAAACAGGCCCTTGATGGACTTGGGGTCGCCGCCGTGCTCGCCGCACACGCCAAAGTGCATGTCGGGGTTGGTGGCGCGGCCCTTCTCGACAGCCATGCGCACCAGTTCGAGTACTGCCGTGTCGATGGTCTCGAAGGGATTGTCCTTCAAGATCTTCTTATGCATGTACAGCGGGATGAACTTAGCCTCGGCGTCGTCACGCGAGAAACCGAAGGTCGTCTGGGTAAGGTCGTTGGTGCCAAAGCAGAAGAAATCGGCGTGCTGGGCGATCTCGTCGGCGACCATACAGGCGCGCGGCAGCTCGAGCATCGTGCCCACGGGAATGTTGAGCTCGACGCCCTCCTCGGCGGAAACCTCGGCGATAACGCGCTCGATGACCTCGCGGGTCTGGACATGCTCTGCCGTGATGGAAACGAGCGGAACCATGATCTCGGGATGCGGGTCGACGCCCTCCTTGATAAGGCGGGCAGCGGCCGTGGCGACGGCGCGAACCTGCATGAGCGGCAGATCGCTAAAGACGACGGACAGGCGAACGCCGCGCAGGCCGAGCATGGGGTTCGACTCGACCATGCCGTCGATACGACGCAGGCGGGCGCGCAGGGCTGCAAGCTCTTCCTCGCTGGCGCCGGCGGCTTCCTTCTTGGTGATGGCGACCTCGAGCTCGCGAGGATTATCCAGGAACTCATGAAGCGGAGGATCGAGCAGGCGGACGACCACATCGCGACCGGACATGGTCTTGAACATCGCCAGGAAGTCCTCGGTCTGAACCTTGAGCAGGTCGGCCAGGGCCTGCTGCTTCACGGCCTCATCGTCAGACAGGATAAAGCTCTGGATGATGTTCTTGCGGTCGCCCAGGAACATGTGCTCGGTGCGGCACAGGCCGATGGCCTCGGCGCCAAACTCGAGCGCGAGCTCTGCGTCCTCGGGATTGTCGGCGTTGACGCGCACA
>CABVAS010000266.1 GCA_902496375.1 uncultured Collinsella sp. | reverse complement strand
TGACCCGAGTGTTCGAGCCACACCACCCGCGCCTGCGGATGGGCGGCCACCATCGCCTCGGCCTTCTCGACCGGGATGTAGCCATCCTCGCGTCCCAGGATGAAGAGCTGCGGCACGGACGAGGCGCGCAGCATCTCGTTGCGGTCCTTGCGCGCCAGCATGCCGTTGAGCAGCGCCACGATGCCCTCGTCCTCCGTGACGAAGACCTGCTCGGTGAGGTCCTCGATGGCATCCTTCATCCGCGCCCGGTTCTCGGGGGCGAAGCCCGCCTCGGGGGCCACATGCGCCAGCAGCTCCTTGCGGCCGGCGCGCACCAGCGCGATTTCACGCCGCCGGTTCTCCACCTTCTCGGGCGTGTCGGCATTGGGCGTCGAGCTGAGCAGCACCACGCCGTCGAGCATCTCGGGATGGCGTTCACAGAAGGCCAGCGCCACGTAGCCGCCCATCGAGTGGCCCACCAGCGTGCAGCGCGCAATGCCCAGCGCACGCAGTCCGTCGGCCACCACGTCGGCCAGGAACTCCATCGAGTGCTCCTCGCCCGTGACGACCGAGATGCCGTGGCCCGGCAGGTCGAGCGTCACCACGCGCACCTCTTTGTAGAGCAGCGGCACGAAGTCGTCCCAGACGAGCATCGATTCCAGATAGCCGTGCAGCAGCACGACGCAGCGCTCACCCTTCTCCGAGTCGCAGACATGCAGGGCAACCGGCCCCGCCATGATGAATTTTTCGGTCATTTTCCGTCAAGATTACTCCTCTTCGTCGTCGAAATAGTCGAGGGCCGACTCCCGTTTGGGGCGTACCTCGTACGTTTCATCCTCCTCGTCGTCCAGATGACGGTAGAGCGTATGACGCTCCTTGCCGCTCTTGTGCAGCGGTTCGAGGCGCTTCGCCTTGCGAAGCTCGTCCGTGTCGTGCGCACGGCCCCCCTTGGATGTTTTCATGGATGGATGGAAAAGATAAGGAAAAAAGATGTTGTACTGAATTGAATATACGCAGAATCAGAAGTTTTCGGTATCGAATTCACCCTCGAAGACCCGGCGGGCAGGGCCCGTGAGCCGGATGTCGGTATAGTGCTGCGTCCCGGCCTCGTGGCGGAAGCGCACCTCCAGCTCGCCGCCCGGCACCTCGATGCGGAAGCGGTGCACGGCGGGCTGACGCACGTACGAGGTGACAATGGCCGCCGCCGTGACCCCCGTACCGCAGGCCAGCGTCTCGTTCTCGACGCCGCGCTCGTAGGTCCGCACGCACAGATGCCCTTCGCCCAGCTCCTCAACAAAGTCGACGTTCGTTCCGCGCGGGAAGCGGGCGTCGTGGCGAATCGTACGGCCGCGGCCCACCACGTCGACGGCCGAGACATCGGGGACGAACTCCACGAAGTGGGGCACTCCCGTGTCGAGGGTCCGCCATGCTGGTCTACTGCACCCCCAAGGACGGTTACGCCTCGGTCGCCTTTGCCGCACTGGATAACATCAACGCCAACACGCCGGACGCGAGCATGGCCAAAAAGCTGGCAACCCTCACCGCGCCGTTCATCTGCTTGGACGGCATGAATGAAAAAGGCGTTTCTATCGCCGTTCTCACGCTGGACAGTGACCCCACCTACCAGCAGACCGGCAAGCCGATGATCGCTACCACCCTTGCCATCCGCCTGGTGCTGGACCGCGCCGCCACCACAGCCGAAGCTGTAGAGCTGCTGAGCAAATATGATATGTTCGCTTCCAGCGGGCGGGATTACCACTTCTATATTACCGATGCTTCCGGTGATGGCCGCGTGCTGGAATACGACTGCAATGACCCCGCCCGCCCCCTGACCGTTACCCCCAGCCGCAGCGTAACCAACTTCTTTGTCATGTACAAGGATAACGTTCTGCCCAACCAGCGCAACGGCGTTTACGGCCATGGCCGGGAGCGTTATGATGCCATCGAGGAAATCCTGGATGCCAATGCAGGCAGTATTGACCGGGAAATTGCCTGGCAGGCCCTGCAGGCGGCCTCTCAGGCCCCCAACCCGCAGGATGTGACCAGCAATACCCAGTGGAGCATCCTGTACGATAACACCGCCCTGACCGCCGAAGCCAATCTATAGATCGGAAGAGC
>CABVAS010000265.1 GCA_902496375.1 uncultured Collinsella sp. | reverse complement strand
GATCTATAGATTCAGACCGGCGTATCGGTTTCGCCCAAGCTTCTCGTGAGTATCGGTGTTTCGGGCGCCATCCAGCATCTTGCCGGCATCGGTGGGGCGGAGTGCATTATCGCCATCAACGAGGACCCGGATGCCCCCATTTTCGGTGCTGCCCAGTACAAGGTTGTTGGGGACGCCGTCGAGGTCGTCGAGGAGCTGCTGGCCCAGCTTGAGCGCTAGGCGCGCGCCAGCCAGTCGCGCATCTCGTCCTTTAGGCGGCTCCAGGTTGTCTGCGTGGCGGGGTCGGTAAAGGGCTGTGTAATGCCAAAGGGCGCGTCGAGCAGGCGGTGGATATCACCCTGTTCGCGCGCCAGCGCACGGCTTGCCGGATAGACGAGCTCAAACATAAAGCAGATAAGCCCCACCAAGAAGTCGGCGGGCTCATCGCGCTCATCGCGTGCGACGCAGCGGTGCTCGTCAAAGGCGGCAAGTGTCGGCGACGAGAAACGGCTGCCGAGAAACGTCTTCTCGTCCACCTTGAGGATAGTGTCGACGGTGCTGTCGGCGATGGTGCGCATAATGTCGATCTTGTCACCATCGCGCACGATATCGCAGAAGCTCCGCGTGCGCACGTCGAGCCGCGCGGGTAGGCGGAAATCGCTGTGATAGGCAATGCTCGCTCGGATGAGCTCATCTTCTGCCGGGTCATCGATAAAGTCGCGGATGCTCGTTACGGCGGGTGCATCGGCGGGATTCTCGCCAAAGAGGACCTCGATCCCCAGCGCCGCATGGCTCATGCTCTCGGCGTCCTTAAAGGTGTCCCAGCGTCGCAGCTGCTCAAAGCGGCCCATATCGTGCAGCAGGCCGCAAAGCCATGCCAGGTCAATATCTTCTGACGACCAGCCCTGCTCGCGTGCTACGGCATCGCATGCCTCGGCCACGTGGTACGTATGCTCGATTTTGAGCGCGATGCGTGGGTTGGTGGCGTCGTAGGCATCGGTGTAGCTTTTGAAGGCCGCGCGCGCCCGGTCTCGATCGATAGTTGTCATAATGACTTCCTAAAAAGTTGTGTCTTTCGATCCGGTGGCAATTGTAGGTGAACTCGGTTGCTGTCGGATGATGATTCTGCCGTGTCGCTACATGCGGCTCGGAGACCTTGTCAGGATGAGAAGCGTATGGTGCTCAAAATCGTTAGAACCGTCTGGCCAGTGATGCTTACCTATGTTGCAATAGGCGCGCCGTGCGGAATGATCATGGGGCAGACGGGAATGGAACCCTGGATGGTCTTTGCCCTGAGCAGCACGTTTGTGACGGGCAGCGGCCAGTTTATGATCTGCAATCTTTGGCTGGCGGGTGTACCGGCACCTTCGATTATCGCGAGCGTTGCCGCCATCTCCTCGCGTTTTGCGCTTTACTCGGCATCGATCGCGCCGCATCTGAGGGGTGCCTCGAAGCGTCAGACGCTGGCTGTTGCCGCGACACTTACCGAGGAGGCATATGGCATCTCGCTTGCCAAGTTGGTTGAAGGGGAGGATTGGGGCCCGCGCGAGTCCTTTGTGCTCAACGCGATCCTCATCGCGACATGGGGCGTTTCGTGCACGATGGGCGCCGTTGTCGGCACTGTTGTCGATGTCCCCACCGCTATTGCGGGCTTTGTCTGCACATCGCTTTTTATCTGCCTGCTCTTTTCGCAGCGACTGTCGCGCGGCAACGTTGTCGCAGCGGTTTCGGGCGCGGTGTCCGTCGCCGTATGCAAGTCCTTGGGCCTCACGAATATTGCCGTGCCGGCAAGCGTCGTGGTCGGTATTGCCATTGCGCTGGCGTGCGATGCTGTATTTGACGGAAGAGGTGCCCGCGATGCCCGTTAACGAGTTCTTGGTTCTGTGGCTGTCGTCGTGGGCTGCTATCGCGTTCTTTCGCATCGCGCCGGCGTTTGCCTTGCGCGGGCGGACCCTGTCGCCCCGCATTACCGAGGCCCTGGGCTATATCCCGCCCGCTGCCTTTGCCGCGCTGGTCGCCAACGACTTGGTGAACCCCGGCGCGTTCGACGCGGGATTCTGGCCTGCCTTGGTTCCCTGGATTGCGGCGATTTTTTCCTTGAGTTCCAGGATTTCGTCCTTAC
>CABVAS010000264.1 GCA_902496375.1 uncultured Collinsella sp. | reverse complement strand
GAGCCGTGGCTTTCGGCATCGGAACGTCCGAAGTGGTAAAACCAAAGCGCTCGATCAGGCGGCTGCTGGCCTCGGAGTCGGTCTGCGAGGAGCGGATGATGCTAATGACCTCGTCGATATGGTCAAGGGCCATCAGGTAACCCTCGAGGATATGCGCGCGGGCCTGGGCCTTCTTAAGGTCGAAGCGGGTGCGGCGGGTAACTACGTCGACCTGGTGGTCGATGTAGTGCTGCAGCATCTCGCGCAGGCTCAGGCATTTGGGAACGCCGTTGACAAGCGCCAGGTTGTTGGCGCCAAAGGTCGTCTGCAGCGAGGTGTACTTATACAGGTTGTTGAGCACGACCTGCGGAATGACGCCCTTCTTGAGCTCGATGACCAGACGGATGCCCTTCTGGTTGGACTCATCGCGCATATCCGAGATGCCCTCGATGCGTTTGTCGTTGACGAGCTGGGCGATCTTCTCCTGCAGGGTGCCCTTGTTGACCATGTAGGGAATCTCGGTAAAGACCAGGCGGTTGCGGCCGGTCTTGGTGGACTCCACATGTGCCTTAGCACGCACGGTAATGGAGCCGCGGCCGGTCTCGTAGCTCTGCTTAATGCCGGCGCTGCCCATGATGATGGCGCCGGTGGGGAAGTCAGGACCTGGCATGATCTGCATGAGCTCGTCAACGGTGGCGTCGGGGTTGTCGATCAGGTAGCAGGTGGCCTCGATCGCCTCGGTGAGGTTATGCGGGGCGATGTTGGTGGCCATGCCGACGGCGATGCCCTGGCTGCCGTTGACCAGCAGGTTGGGGAAGCGCGCAGGCAGCGCCACGGGCTCGGCAAGCGATTCGTCGTAGTTGGGCTGCCAGTCGACGGTATCCTTCTGCAGGTCGCGCAGCAGTTCCATGGCGGGCTTTGCCAGGCGGCTCTCGGTGTAACGCATGGCCGCCGCGCCGTCGCCGTCGATGTTGCCGAAGTTGCCGTGACCGTCGATGAGCGGCGTGCGCATGGAGAACCACTGCGCCAGGCGGACCATGGCCTCATAGACCGCGAAATCGCCGTGCGGGTGGTACTTACCGATAACTTCGCCGACCGTCCAGGCCGACTTCTTGTGCGGTCGGTTGGGGTAGATGCCGCTCTCGTTCATCGCGTACAGGATGCGGCGGTGCACCGGCTTTAAGCCGTCGCGCACGTCCGGCAGGGCGCGCGCCGTGATAACCGACATCGAATACTCGATGAACGACTGCTTCATCTCGCGACCGAACTCCGAAATCTGGAGCTGGCCGCCGTTGATATCCTCGCCGGCCGAGGCGCCGCGATCGACTTCGCCAAAGCTCTCCTCGAGCTCGGCGTCGTCGTCTTCTTCCTCATCATCATCGGCATCGGGGTTATAGGCGTCCGGATCGCCGTCCTCGCCCTGCTCAGCACGGGCAAGCAGGCGCTTCAGATCATCGGGCATACCGGCATCGCCGGCCTCGTCCATACCCTCGTTATTGTTGATATCGTCTGCCACGTTACCTCCTCTTAAGCGTCAAGGAATCGTGCATCATGTGCATGCTTCTCGATGTACTCGCGGCGATAGCCGACCTCGGAACCCATCAGCTCGCGCACGGCGCGGTCCGCCACCACGGCGTCCTCGATCGACACACGCTGCAGGATGCGGGTCTTGGGGTCCATCGTCGTCGAGGCGAGCTGCTTGGGGTCCATCTCGCCCAGACCCTTGTAGCGCTGGACGGTATAGCCCTTGCGCTTTTTGGTAATCTTGCCGTCCTTGGCCTTGCCGTCCTCGTCGTTATCGTCGGGGTTCAGGCCCAGGCTCTGGATGGTGTCACGCAGGATCTCGTCTTCGGGCTGGCGGCCGTTGGGATACACGTAGTGGATCTTGTTGCGCACCTTAATGCCAAAGATGGGCGGGCAGGCAACATAGACGTAGCCGGCATCGATCAGCGGACGCATGTACTTGTAGAAGAACGTCAGCAGCAGGATGCGGATATGCGCACCGTCGACGTCTGCATCGGTCATGATGATGATCTTGTGGTAGCGCGCCTTGGTGATATCGAAGTCGCCGCCGTCGCCGGCACTCGTCGTAACACCGCAGCCGATCGCGGTAATCAATGAC
>CABVAS010000263.1 GCA_902496375.1 uncultured Collinsella sp. | reverse complement strand
GGCAGGCGTCAACTCACCCGCTCCGAGCAGCTCTTGGCCGCCGACACACGCCGCAACGCCCGCAACCTGTTTGCAAGCGCCAAACTGCTCGCGCTCGTCGTCATCGTCTCGCTCGCCATGGGTGTTGCCGCTTGGGCATTTTTGGCCTCGCTGAATATCGCGACCGATTATCGCGAGCACCACGTGTGGATTTACGCGTTGCTTCCCGTTGTGGGCGTTGCCACCGCATGGGTGTACAAAAACCACGGCCTTGCCGCCAAACGAGGTAACAACCTGGTCATCGACTCCGCCCTGGGCACACGCCTTATCCATATGCGCATGGCCGTCCTCACCTTCGTCTGCTCCACACTCACGCACCTAACGGGCGGATCGGCCGGTCGCGAGGGGGCCGCGGTGCAGATTGGCGGCACCATCGCCAGCAACATCTCGAGCCTCGCCCACCTCAAAAAGCATGACCACCACGACCTCATGCTCGCCGGCATCTCGTCGGCCTTTGGCGCCGTATTCGGTTCACCCCTCGCCGGAGCCTTCTTTGGCATGGAGATGTGCTTTATCGGCAAGATCGACTACACCGCGGGCATCTACTGCTTAGTCGCCTCGTTTACCGGCTACTTCACATCACTCGCCCTGGGTACCGAGTACGAAGCGAATGTCATCGCCAGCGTTCCCGCCATGACGCCCAAGACAGTCGTCATCGTTGTTATCAGCGCCATCATCTTCGGTCTGACGGCACGCCTCTTTGCGTGGTCGGTTCGAACCGTCAAGAGCCTGTACGGTCGCTTTATCACCAATTACCTCGTTCGCGCACTTATAGGCGCACTCGTGGTTTTGGCCGCCTATGCCCTCCTCGACGCCTGGGACTACGCCGGCCTTTCCACGTGGCTTTCCGGCGCTGGATTTGCCGGCAACACCACCCTGGCGGACGCAGCCATCAAGTTGGTCGTCACAGCGCTTACCCTGGGCGCGGGCTTCCAAGGCGGCGAGGTCACACCCCTGTTTGGCATCGGTGCGGCACTCGGTGGCTGGATCGGTTGCCTTACCGGGCTCGATCCCAGTTTTCTGGCGGCTCTCGGCATGCTCGGCGTGTTCTGTGCCGGCCTCAACGTGCCCATCACCACCTGCATGATGGCCATCGACCTGTTCCACGGCACGGCCGCCGGGTTCTTTGTCATCGTGGCCTTTATCAGCTATCTCGCCGGCGGACACCGCGGCGTGTACCCCGCCCAGCGCATCATCTCACCCAAGCGCCGTTCGCTTATTGTGGATGAGGGCGGTACGGTAGCGGATGCTATCGAGCGCCACAACGATCTGATAGAGTAGATGTAATAATCGCCGTGCAGCCACAATCAGGGGCAATTCGACCTGAGCGCGACCGCATCGTCACGTCATACGCCGGGAGTCGCCCCATGCACGCAACTGATTTTGGCCGCACGCTCATCATCGCCAACCCAGCCGCCCAGTCGGGTGCGGCGCACGAAGTTGCCGAGCGCCTGCAACGCTTTTTGGATATGACCGCGCGCGCATCCCAGTTTGACCTGGTGCTGACCGAGCGCATGGGACACGCCAAGGAGCTGGCCGCCCAGGCAACGGACTATCGCACCGTTATCGCACTCGGCGGCGACGGCGTAATCCACGAGGTCGTCAACGGGCTTATGACGCAAAAGGAGGACGCCCGCCCCGCTCTTGCCGTCCTGCCCGTTGGCTCCGGCAACGATTTTGCCCAAACGCTCGGCATCGACGATTTCTCCGGCAAGGATTTTGGCGCACTGCTCACCTGTGAGCTGCAGCGTCAGGACATCGGGCGCATTCGCTCATGGAACCCCGCAAGCGGCAGCGGCGAGGCTACCGTTGAGTACTACGACCAGACGCTTTCGGTCGGCATCGATGCCGCCATCGGCCTGGGCACCACCGAGCTGCGCAAAAAGACGGGTCTCACCGGCGCGCCGCTCTACACTCTTTCGGGACTAGAGCAGTTTGGCCTACGCTATCGCAACTACCCCATGACAGTCAGCTTTGACGGGGCGCCCGCCGAGCGCGTGAGGGCGATCATCATGGCGATTCAGCTGGGCCCCACGTATGGCTCGGGCTATCGCATCTGCCCCGA
>CABVAS010000262.1 GCA_902496375.1 uncultured Collinsella sp. | reverse complement strand
GTGCATTAGACATATCAAAGTCCTAACGGATCGAAAGTAACAAGGCGCCAGAGAACGGCACAAGATACAGGAAACGCCCGTGAGCATACAACCCGCGGGCATCCCCTCAATCAAAAGCTCTTAGGCCTGCTCGGAAGCCTTGGGCTCGTCCTTGTACAGGACAAACGAGACGCCAAAGGAAACCAGCGCGGCGACCGCAAACATGATCGCGTACTGCACGGGCTGGGCCAGGCACAGCAGGATACCGAAGATACCCGTAACGCCCGTACCGGAAGCGGCGAGCGAGGTGAGCGCGCAGACCAGGGCGCCGCAGCCGCCGCCGATGCAGCCAGCGATGAAGGGCTTAAAGAAGCGCAGGTTCACACCAAAGATGGCAGGCTCGGTAATACCCATGAAGGCGGACAGAGCCGAAGGAAGCGCTAGGCCCTTGATCTTGGCATCGTGGGTCTTAAAGGCAACGGCAAGCGCGGCGCCGCCCTGGGCGATGTTGGCGGCACTGGCAATGGGCAGCCAGTAAGTCACGCCGTACTGGGCGAGCTGGCCCAGGTCGATGGCGGTGTACATCTGGTGAATACCGGTGACGACCGTGGGGGCATAGAACAGGCCGACGATAAAGGAACCGATGCCAAAGGGCAGGGTGAGCAGAGCCTGGATCAGACCGAGGACGGCATTCTCGGCCCACACAAAGACGGGACCGACGGCGATAAGCGTCACGAGCACGGTCACGAACACGGAGACAAGCGGGGTTACAAAGAGGTCGAACATCTCGGGAACGATCTTGTGCAGACGCTTCTCGAGGAAGGCAAGGATCGCGCAAGCGATGACGATGGGGATGACGTGGCCCTGATAGCCAACCCACTCAAAGCTGTACACGCCGGGGATGACGGTGACCATGGTCTGCACGCCCTCGGAGGCGACCGTGTAGGAGCTCTGCAGCGAGGAGTTGATGAACGCGCCGCCGACGACGGCGCCCAGGTACGGATTAGCGCCGAAAGCCTTGGCCGCGGAGTAGCCAATCAGGATCTGCAGGATGCCAAAGGACGTACCCGAGACCAGGTCGGCAATCTTGTAGATGCAGTTATTGGTGTCGAGCGCGATAAAGCCGTTGGAGGCCATAAAGTTGAGGGCGCTCATGATGCCCAGCAGCAGGCCCGAAGCCACGATGGCGGGAATGATGGGAACGAAGATATCGCCGAGGACCTTAATGGCGCGCATAAAGATGTTCTGCTGCTGCGCCGCGGCCTCCTTGACCTCAGCCTTGGAAGCAGCATTGATGCCGCCGAGGGCGATGAACTCGTCATAGACCTTGTTGACGGTACCGGTGCCAAAAATAATCTGGAGCTGGCCTTGGGCCTCAAAGACGCCCTTGGCACCGTCGATATTCTCGATGGCTTCCTTGTCGACCCTTGCGTTGTCGGCAATCACCAGGCGCAGACGCGTGGCGCAATGCGCGGCCGACACGACGTTGCCGGCGCCACCGATGTTGTCGAGCACCTCTTGGGCTGATTTGCGGTAGTCCATGACTTCCCTTTCGTCTAACGGGCGTTTTACACCCGGCCATCTTTGACACTTACACTGTAATCGTTTTCAGTTTCATATTACTGTAATCGTTTTCATATAGCGGTAAACGGTAGATTTTCGCCGGTGAAAGGTAGTTTGGGACAAATAACAGTGGTCCGAAGATAGCGGCGGGCGCCCAAAACCTAGACATTCATAAGCTGATGACCGAGCTTGAGCGTACGCAGGCCGCCCTCCCCTTCCACGCCATCGAGCGTGTCGAGCAGCATATTGGTGGCCTCGACGCCACTGGTCAGATAGCCATAATGGACGGTGGGAATGCCGCCCGTCAGCGCGCGCAAAAACGCGTTGTCGCCAAATCCGCTCACGCGATGTAAGCCCTCGCCCACGCCACGCGCCTCATCAAGAGCGCGCAGGGCGCCGGCGGCCATGGTATCGGTCGCGCAGGCGATAAACGAGACGTCGGGCACGTCGGCCAACAACTCGCGCGCCGCACGATATCCCGAGTCGAGCGTGAAGGAGCCACGACGCACCAGGTGGGGATCGAGCACAACCCCCGCAGCCAGCAAGCCTGCCTCAAAGCCACGGCGTCGG
>CABVAS010000261.1 GCA_902496375.1 uncultured Collinsella sp. | reverse complement strand
CGGCGAACTGCTCGGGCGTGAGGGTGGCAAGGCATCCCACGTCAGCGATGACAACACTTGGCTGCCAAAAGGCGCCGGCTAGGTTCTTGCCGGCAGCCAGGTCGATGGCGGTCTTGCCGCCCACCGACGAATCCACCATGGCGAGCAGGCTCGTCGGGATTTGCACAAACTTGCAGCCGCGCATGTAGGTGGCGGCCACAAAGCCCGCCACGTCGCCCACGACACCGCCGCCGAGTGCCACAATCACGTCGGAGCGCGAAAGCTCGTGCTCGGCCACAAACTCCAAAATGGCAACATAGGTTTCGGCGCGCTTATGGGCTTCGCCGGCCTCGAAGGTGCAGATGCTCACCTCGTAGCCTGATGCCTCCAGGCTCTGCTTAACGGGCATCTGGTAGAGCGGGCCCACGTTGGTGTCCGTCACGATGACGGCCTTGGTGCCGCCGGCAGTGGCGCGCACGAGCGGTCCCGCCTGCTCCAGCAAAAACGTGCCAACATGCACCTGGTAGGGGCGTGCAGTGTCGATATCGATGGTAATCGCCATAAGCTATGGTCCTTTCGACCTGGCGTGATAGGTGGTCTAGTGGGAGGCCTCGTCGTCGAGTGCGCGCTTAATGCGGTCGCCCTCGGCAAGGAGATTCTCCAGATAGCGCTGGTCGCGGTCCTTAAGGGCGCGGCTGTAGGCGCCGAGCGATTCGATCAGATGGTCGATCTCGAAGGCAAGCGCATCGGCGTCGTCGATCATGAGCTCGGACCACATCTGAGGATTGAGGTGCGCCACACGGGTGAGATCGCGGTAGCTACCGGCCGAAAAGCCGTGGTGGACCTGGGCAGTGGGGCTCTTGACGTAGGCGTTGGACACCACGTGCGCAAGCTGGCTCGTGAAGGCGATGACGCGGTCGTGCTCGGCTGCGCTGGTCACGCTGAACTTGCCAAAGCCCAAGGGGCGCACCATCTCGCGCACCTGGCCCAAAAGCTCCAGTTTGAGTGCATCGTCCACCGCAGGCGGCACGAGCACGAGCGGCGCGCCCTGGAACAGGTCGGCGCGGGAGTGCGCATAGCCCGAGTACTGCGTGCCCGCCATGGGGTGCGCGCCCACAAAGTAAAAGCCGTGCTCGCGGGCAAGCTCAAAGGCGCGCTCGCACACGATGCCCTTGACGCCCACCGTGTCGATCACCACGGGGCCCATAATGGCCTCGGTGTCGGTGGCGTCGGCGAGCGCCTGGGCATGCTCCTCGAGCCACTCGATGCAGGCCTCGGGGTAGCAGGCCAGGACGATGATGTCGCATTCGCCGAGTGTCCTGTCGTTGAGCTCTCCGGCGACAGTGCCCATGCTGGCGGCCGTCATGACATCGTCATCGGGGTCCCAGGCCAGTACTCGGACGCCCGCCTGCGCATAGCCGCGGGCAAAACTGCCGCCGATGAGGCCAAGGCCGACGATGCCGGCGCACTTAGGGCCGCCCTGGTTAACGCGCGCGTTTCTCACCGTACCCATGGGCTACTCCATGGTCTCTTGGCAGACAACTTCGCGGATGGCTCGGATGCGGCGCATGGTGTCGTCGAACTGATCGGGGGTGAGGGCCTGGGCGCCGTCGGACCAGGCGCGGCTCGGCTCGTCGTGGACCTCGATCTCCAGACCGTTGGCGCCGCAGGCGGTCGCGGCGAGCGCCATGGGCTCAACGTAGCGGGTGTAGCCAGTGGCGTGGCTGGGGTCGGCGACGACGGGCAGGTGCGACAGGTGGTGCAGCACCGGCACGGCGTTGAGGTCGAAGGTATTGCGGGTACGGGTCTCGAAGGTGCGGATACCGCGCTCGCACAGGATGACGTTGTCGTTGCCCTCGCTCATGATGTACTCGGCGGCCATAAGCAGCTCGTCGATCGTGCCGGACATGCCGCGCTTGAGCAGGATCGGGGTCTTGGTCTTGCCGACCTCCTTGAGCAGGGGGAAGTTCTGGGCGTTGCGGGCGCCGATCTGCATGACGTCAATCTTCTTGTCAAGGAAGACCTGCACGTCGCGCGGGTCCATGATCTCGGTGACGATCGGCATGTCGAGCTCGGCAGACGCCTCGCACAGCAGGTCGAGGCCGGCGGGGCCCATGCCCTGGTAGCAAATCCATATCCCATTCTTCGGCAAACTTGCTGGCGACAGT
>CABVAS010000260.1 GCA_902496375.1 uncultured Collinsella sp. | reverse complement strand
TCGTGGCTGTCCTCGGTATGCCCGAGCGACTCCTCGTGGGCTTCCCAGGCGTCGGCGTTTTCGAGCGAGTCGCAATCGCGCAACATGGGGATGCGCTCGCAGCGCTCGGGCGCCGCGGCAAGCAGTGGCTCGGGAATCCCCGAGCTCTCGCTGCCAAAGACCAAAAAGTCACCGTCGCGGTAGGTACTTTGCGCATAGGTGCGGCGCGCCTTTTTGGTCAGCAGATGCAGGCGTTCGTCGGCGGGGGAGAGGCCGTTGCGCGCAAGGAAATCCTCCCAGCCGGCATAGGTCGTCACGTCCAAATTTTGCCAGTAGCCCAGGCCGGCGCGACGCACCGTCTTGTCGTCGAGCGAAAACCCCAGCGGCTCCACCAGATGCAGGCGGGCGCCGGTAACCACGCAGGTGCGGCCGATATTGCCCGTATTGGCCGGAATCTCGGGCGCATACAGCACAATGTTGAACATGAATCTCCTTGGCTCAGAACGAAAAACCACCACGAAGGGGACAGGCACCTTCGTGGTGGTTTGGCGGTTACGTAGGCGGAAAAATGCCCGCTTGGATAAACCTAGGCGCGGTGCCAGTCGGTCAGGCAGGCATCGAGGGAGGCGATGAGCGCATCCTTGTCCATGTGACGGCCGATGATGCACAGGCTCGTCATGCGGTCGCCCGTCTCGTCGTCCCAAATCTGCATGATCTCGGGGTTCTCGTCGATGATCTTCTGCTTCTCGCCCTCGGGTGCGGAATCAACGAACAGGCCGTTCTCCATCAGGCGCATCTGGTGGCCGGCCTGCTCGAACATGTAGCACATGTCCGGATTGCTGGCCTGCCACAGCGGACCCTTGACGCGGATGACCTCGTCGGGCCACTCCTGCTCAACAAAATCGGTGAACTTCTGCAGGTCAAACGGCTTGCGGCGCGAGTACACAAAGGTCTCGATGTCGTATTCGAGCACCTCGGGGTCGTCGTGCTCCTCGGGATGCTCCATGGCCTCGATCCAGGCGGCGGAGTTGTAGGCGCGCATAAAGTCGAAGCGGTCGGTGTCGAGCAGCTCCTCCATGGGGACCTCGCCGTTTTGGGCCTCGACAATCACGGCGTCCTTCTGCAGGCTGCGCACGATAGCCTTGAGCTCGGCAATCTGCTCAGGGCTCACGGTATCGGTCTTGTTAAGGATCAGCGTGGAGCAGAACTCGATCTGCTGGATGAGCAGGCTCTCGATGTCGTCCTCGTCGATATCCTCAGCTAGCAGGTCGCGGCCGCCGTTGAACTCGTCGTACATGCGGGCGCAATCGACCACAGCCACGATGTTGTCGAGTGCAAGCTTGGGCTGGCCGCCCACCTTGGCCTCGTCGCAGAAGCTCGAGATGGTGTAGGCGATGGGGATAGGCTCGCAGATACCCGAGGCCTCGATGATGATGTAGTCGAACTTGCCCGAATCGGCGATGCCCTGCAGCTGGTTGGCAAGGTCGTCCGAAAGCGTGCAGCAGATGCAGCCGTTGGTGAGCGGGATGAGGTCGTCGGTCTCGGAAAGGCCGCCGTCGGCGATAAGACTGGCGTCGACATTGATCTCGCCGATATCGTTGACGATCACGGCGGCGCGGATGCCGCCGTCGTTAGCGAGGATGTGGTTGAGCAGTGTGGTCTTGCCGGCACCGAGGTATCCGGTAAGCATGATGATCTTCACGGGTTTGTTGGGCATGTGCCCTCCTTTGTTAGACATGGCTTACAGTTGAATCTTATGCCAAACGCCTGCTCTTATACCCACGCGCCGGCAAATAACACAGGCTACTCCCAGGCTCCCCATACATCGGGGCAATAACCGACGGTGGCCTTTTTGCCGTTGCGCACGATGGGCTCGGCTAGAACCTGCTGGTTCTCGAGCAACTTGTCGAAGCGCTGGCTAGGGGTGAGGTGCTGGATGAGCGCGAGCGTCTCCTCGTCCTCGGCCTTGGGGTTGAGCAGCTTGTCGATGCCGCCGACCGCCTGCATCACGCTCGTGAGCTCGCCTTTGCTCATCTCCTTTTCCTTAAGGTCGATAAACTGCACCTTGATGCGGCGCTCCTTAAAATAGCGCTGGGCCTTCTTGGTATCGAAGGACTTCTTGGTGCCAAAAATCTGGATATTCATGTTCCGCCGTTCTACCTGATGAAGTTG
>CABVAS010000259.1 GCA_902496375.1 uncultured Collinsella sp. | reverse complement strand
GGGGTGGGGGAAGGGGTGGGGAAAGGTGTTGAAAAATGGGGCGGTTCCCCATATTATTGATGACGTCGACAGGCGGGGTGGTTCCCCGCGTACGTGCCATCTGAGTAACCGAGGGGAGGGCGCACATGGGAATGACTGGTGCATACGAGCGCAATCTCGATGCAAAAGGTCGTCTATCCCTGCCTGCACCCCTTCGCGAGGAGCTTGGAGAGCACGTTCGCGTGTTTAAAGCCCTGGATGTCGATGCTCTGTACGTGTTCTCTGCCGAGGCCTTCGATAAGTGGGTCGAAGGACTCTTCGCGGGTCGTGAGGGCCACGAGGGTTTTAACCCGCGTGACATTAATGACCAGAAGCTCATGAGGGCGATCAACAAGCGCACCACGTCGATGGACGTGGACAGCGCCGGTCGTATCGGTCTTTCCGAGTCTCTCCGCAAGCAGGCGAACCTCGACCGCGAGGTCACGGTTGTGGGCAACTACGACCACCTTGAGGTTTGGGATCGCGCCGCGGCCGATGAGGACGATGACGATGAGGCCCTGCTGGACCTCTTCTTCTCGTAAGGGCAAGGCACGGGTAACGGATGGAGCGTGGGATCTTGACACAAGAATATCGGCATGAACCTGTCATGCTCGGCGAAGTGCTTGAGTCGCTGCGGCTAAAGAGCGGCTCCGTTGTCTGCGATTGCACCCTTGGCGGTGCCGGCCATTCGGTAAAGATGGCCGCGCAGGTGGGGGAGACGGGCCTTTTGCTCGGCGTCGATCAGGACGACATGGCCCTCGAGGCCGCTGGCGCCCGTCTGGACCGCGAGGTTCCCGGAGTTCCGCACCAGCTGCTGAAGGGCAACTTCGGCGACTTGGACGAGCTGCTTTGCTCGGCCGAGGTGCCCGGGGTCGATGGCTTCCTGTTCGATTTGGGCGTTTCGTCACCGCAACTCGATATCCCTGGCAGGGGCTTTTCGTATAACGAGGACGCCCCATTGGACATGCGGATGGATCCGGGTAATAACACCTTAAACGCAGCTGAGGTCATCAACACCTATAACGAACACGACCTCGCCCGGATTCTACGCGTCTACGGCGAAGAGAAGTTTGCCTCGCAGATCGCGCGCGAGATCGTGCGCCGCCGCGAGCAAGAACCGATCGAAACCACCGGCCAATTTGTCGAGATCATCAAGGCGGGTATCCCGGCTGCCGCTCGTCGGCATGGCGGACACCCGGCCAAGAAAAGTTTCCAGGCCATTCGCATCGAGGTCAATCACGAGCTCGATGTGCTCGAACGAGGGCTTGATGCCGCCACCAGGTGGCTCAACCCGGGCGGACGTATCTGCGTCATCTCGTATCACTCGCTCGAGGACCGTATCGTAAAGAACCACTTTAAGGAGATGAGCCAGGGGTGCACGTGTCCGCCGGAGATTCCGGTGTGCGTGTGCGGCAACGTGCCGATACTCAAGGTCATCACCCGCAAACCCTTGGTTGCCCAGCCTGATGAGGTTGAGCGCAACCCTCGGGCGAGATCAGCCAAAATCCGCGTGGCGCAGCGTCTGTAGGCGCGACCGCGCGATATTGGACCTCCCGCTCGCACCATAAACGAAGCTTAAACACACTACCAACGTACTCGGGATGGGAGGCGGCATATCATGGGCTACAACACTTCAAGCGCAGCACTTGCCTATGATATGAACGCCATGCCCGCCTATCGTGAGACGCCGCAGGCCCCCGTTGCTCCCCGTGAGCAGCGCACGCCGCGCTTTGATGTCTACACGGGCGCGGGCCGTCAGGCAAACCAGGCGGTAAGCCCGGTTTTCATGAGCGTTCTTAAAACGTTTTGCATCATTGCGGCTATCTTCATGACGATCGGCGTCGCCCGCGTGGCACTCGCCGGCGTTACGGCCCAGGTGCTCAACAGCAACGCCGAGCTTACCAACACGCTCGAAAAGGCGACCGATGAGAGCTCCGACCTGGAGGTCATGCATTCGGTCTATGGCGCCGACACGCGCATTCGCGACCTTGCGGGCGCTTATGGCATGGTGGAGCCCAGCGAGAGCGTTACACTTGACTTTTCGCAGGATGCAGCCGCGGGCGCCAACGCGACCGCGACCGCTCAGTAGCAAGACGGTAGCTGAGTATGACAAATGACTATCGCCGCGGTTCCG
>CABVAS010000258.1 GCA_902496375.1 uncultured Collinsella sp. | reverse complement strand
CGGTTCGACCGTCCGCGCTACAGCACCGCGCACAACACGGCGAGCAACGCCACAACGGCCGCGTAAACCGCATCGCGCCAGCCAAAGCCGCTCCGTGCAGGCGCCGGATACACGCCGGCGAAGCCGCGACACAGCATGGCCTCGTCCATCGCGCGGCTGCATTCCATCGCCTTGATAAACGTCATGCCCATGATACCCGCCAGCGAATCGGTGCGCGAAAAACCCGCAGGCGCGGAACCGACGCTGCGCAGCATGACCGATTCGCACAGATCGTGCGCCGTGCGTCCCAGCACCTCAATATGCTTGAGCGCCATATCAAACGTAAAGATAACCTCGTCGGGCAGGTGCAGCATTTTGAGCGCCGCCGACATGCGGCTCCAGGTGAGCGTCCACGAAACACCCAGCACCAGCGACACATTAATAAACGTCTTGAGCGCGATCTTGAGCATGGCGCCCATGGCAGACGCGCTCAGCAACAGGGCAGGCAGCGCCAGAACCACCGCAAGCCCCGTGGCGCCAAGCGCCGGTACAAAAGTCGCGCGCAACCCGCGCGCGGGGCGCACCGCGACCAGCACCAGCGCGATAGCCGCCATCAGCATCAGGTACAGCGGGCTCTGCGTCAGACACACGCACAGGACGCAAACGAACATCCCCACCAGGCGCACCGGAGCCGAAACGCAAGAAAGGGCGCGGTCGACCATCGACCCGCCCTCGTGCGCGCCTCCACCCAGGCGAACCCGCTCAAGCAGGTTCGCCAGGTGCAGGACATTCTTTTGCATCACACGATGCCGAGCCCCCACGGGCTCATATCGCTCCTCGGCCGCAAGCCAGCTAGGCAGCTCGGCTATTGCCATGAGCACCGCTTTCCTTAACCGTCAGCGAGATCAGGCGGAATGCGATGGTGAGCACCGCCACGCCAATCACGCCGGACAGGATATACATGGCAGCCTGACCGGCAAAGCCAAGGCCCTGCTCCTCGGAATAGGCCTGCAGATAATCGCCCGTGGGCAGGGCATCGGCAAAGGTCGGAGTATCGAGGCCAACCGAAGTCTGCAGACTGTCGTCACCAGCCTCCTGAACGGCGGTCGCGGCGCCCTCGGCGTCCCACTCGCCCCATGCGTCACCCGTGGCCAGCAGGCCCAGCGGCGTGGCCACGACAAGCACGGCGACCAGGATGAGCGTGGGGACCAGCGAGGTCTTCTTGGCAGTACCATCGCCGGCAAGCTGTCCATCGACGGCCTCGGGCCCGACGATAACACTCGGCGCCGTCTTCTTAATGAAACCGTAGATGGCGGCCGTCGCCACGCCCTCGATCACGCCGGCAACCAGCATATGCGGGATCAACATGGCCGGAATAGCCACGGACAGCGGGAAGGGGCAGTACAGCGGCGCGCCCGAAGCGTTGGTAAAGAGCATCGGCTGAATACCAAACTCGATTGCCGCGCACAGGGCCGCCAGACACAGGCCGACCCAGCCGCTTACGACGGCCGAAACCGAGGTGCCCCAGCCCTTGCCATGCAAACGGCTGTTGAGCGCACGAAACACGATAGCAGCGGCAAACGGCAGCACGAAGGCCATGTTAAAGCAGTTGGCGCCAAAGGACAGGATGCCGCCGTCGCCAAACAGCAGCGCCTGCAGCGCCAGCGCGACCGAGACAGCGATAGCCGCGGCCTCGGGGCCTAGCAGCAGCGCAATGAGGGCGCCGCCGACGGCGTGGCCTGTGGTGCCGCCAGGCAGCGGCACGTTGAACATCATGAGCAGGAAGGAGAACGCGGCGCAGATACCCAGGAAAGCCATATGCTCGCGATCGAGCGTGGCGCGCACCTTCTTGATGCAGTGGACCCAAACGGGCACCATCGCCACCGCCATGACGGCATCGGTCTGCGGGGACAGATAATTATCTGGAATGTGCATGTACGCCTCCCGGTTATCGGCGCACGGAATTGCAACGCCGCTTGAATCACCTTGCCAGTGTTACGTATTGTCAGATTCGTAACACGCCGCGGGCTATCATAGCAAAACGGCGCACTGCCGACAAAGCAGCACGCCGTTATGTAATGCGCGTGTCATATATGCAAGCTCAGCAGCGCCTTATACCGGCCATAGCAGTCACGTAGGATTCGGCAGCAGCCACCGCTGACCCATACCCCGGCGCAGGACCTAGCCAATCTATAGATCGGAAGAGCG
>CABVAS010000257.1 GCA_902496375.1 uncultured Collinsella sp. | reverse complement strand
GTCGGCATGGATCTCAATTGAATCGGTGCCGTACTCGAGCTCGTAGCTCTGGCTCACGGTCTCGCGCGGTAGCTTGCCCGGTTTACGTGCGGGAACAAAGCCGGCGCCAAGGGCTACAGCCACCGGTACGCCAACCATAAAGCCGCGAGCCTCGGGACCCACGACCTTGGTGATTCCCATGCCGGCAAAGTGCTCGGCGAGGGCATCGGTCATGGCTTTGAGCGCCTCGGGATTGCCAAAGAGCGGCGTGATGTCTTTAAAGATGACTCCGGGCTCGGGATAGTCGGGGATGTCGACGATTTGAGATTCGAAGTCGTACATTACATGACCTTTCAATGGGTTGCCGAAATTTCAGCAGCGGTTATTTGCCCGCGGTGGCGGTGCCGGATTGCGAAGGGGCGACGACCTTGAGCGGCTTTACGAGAGAATCCTCGTGCGAAGCCGGTGCGGCTGTCTCTTCGTTTTTGGCCTTGGTGGACTCGGAGCGAGTGATTTCCTCATCGAGTGCATCGATGTCGGCGTCCTCGACCACGGCGTTGAGCGACTCAAAAACGCGGTTCTTGAGCAGCGCAGTGTGCACACCTTCCGTCAGGTCGTGAAGCTTCTTAAACGCACGCTCGAGCTTGGCGTCGCGCTCGTCATCGGAGGTATCCATTCCGAGCATGCTCACGAGCACCTGCTCAAACATCGAGGACTCGCGGTTGGCGGAAGACACGTACTGGCGCAGGTTGCGCGGCTCGATATGGAAGCGTGACAGCTCGGAGCAGTAGCGGATGATCGGGAAATCGCGACCATCGACGAGCTCACGATTCTGCGGACTCTTGATGATGCGAATGAGGTCGTTCTCGGCGAGCGAACGGATAAACGAAATCTCGACGCCCAGCATATCGGGAATGGTCTCGATGGGATGCAGCTTTTGCTTAGTCTCCTTGGGCTCCGTCTTGAGCGGAACATCGGACAGCAAGCCCACCTCGTAGGCGAGCGTTGACAAGTCCGTGGCGTTTTCCAAGCGCTGCTTAATCACGTTGAGCGGCATGTAGCGGGTCTTCTGCAAGTGCAGGATGACCTCCAGGCGATCAACGTCCTCCTTAGAGTACTGACGGTATCCCTTAGGCGTACGATGAGGGGTAATGAGCCCCTCATCCTCTAGAAATCTAATTTTTGAGTTCGAAAGATCGGGGTATGCGCCTCGAAGTAGGTTGACGACTTGGCCGATACTCAGATAGTTGCGTTCGGCCATGCCCTACTCACCGGTTTCGATGCGCTCCGGCGTGCTCTCGTGGTAGATGAGCGTAAACGTACCGATCTGAACGGAAGAACCGTCGTGCAGCGGGGCTGCATTGACAATGGCACCGTCGACCCAGGTACCATTGAGCGAGCCCAGGTCCTCGATGCGAGCGCCGAGGCCCTCGCGAATAATGCGCGCGTGGCTGCGCGAAACAGTCATGTCGTTGAGGAAGATGCCGTTCGCGGGATCGCGGCCGATGGTGGTCACGTCGTCCTCGAGCTCAAAGGCGGCACCAGTCTGCGGACCCTTGACGATGGACAGAACGGGGGCGGTGATGCGCACGTTGGCCATGAGGTCGGGAACGGTGACGTCGCTTGAAGGCACGCGGAATACGCAGGTAGCGTCAGCAGTCTTATCATTCTGAGGCATATTGTTAACCATGTTGTCCATGACAACCCCTAACTTATCGCGGACGTGCCGCAAATAATGAACCGTACGTAATCATACCCCAACGAATCAGTCTTCGATTTCAGGGTTCAGAAAGTCGATGTCCTCGTCCTCGGGATGCGTGAGAGCCTGTTTAATGGCCGCTCCGCCCTTAATGGAGTAGATGACAGCCGTGAGCATGGAGAAGATCACGCCGCCGTACACAAAGAAGATGCCGAGGGGCACCGAGCTTCCGTTGAGGCCCGGGAAGGCCGTAAGGGTTGAAGGTAAAAGTTGCAGGCCGTCAACAACGGGGAACCCGAGCAGCATGAGCGAGAATCCAGTCATGAGCAGCGCTGTGGCAATCTTTCCGGGGAAGACGACATCGATGGGGCGACGGTGATAATGACGAACGATAAGCGTGCCGATGCCCAGATAGATGTCGCGGCCAATAATGAGCACGCAGACCCAGATGGGCAGCTCTCCGCGGACCACCAGTCCCAAGACGCCGGTGAACAGCAGCGCACGGTCGCAAATGGGATCCATGACCTTACCGAG
>CABVAS010000256.1 GCA_902496375.1 uncultured Collinsella sp. | reverse complement strand
TGCCGGCACTTTCACCAAGAGCCAGCAGGTTCGCGTCAAGGCGGTCGTTCCCGCCGAGATGTATGCGCTGTTGACCGGCGACAAAGCCGTCGACCTGGCCGAGTTCTACATCGTCTCCGATGTTGAGCTGACCCAGGGCGAGGAGCTCTCCGTTGCCATCGAGGCAGCCGAGGGCGAGTGCTGCGACCGTTGCTGGAACTACCGCACCACCGTTGGCGAGTACAACGGCCACGCGCATATTTGCAAGCGCTGCGCCGATGCTTTGTAGGTTACGGCGTTCGTAGAACGCCGTAACCTACCGACGCTGCAAACGCCCCTAAGCGGCAATCTGACGTTCAATCGTCGGTCGCGTACCAAAGTACGCTTCCCTCCTCTTTCACGTCACCTTGCTCGCTTAGGGACGTTTTCGCTGTTGGTGACGATAACGCGGCGTTTCCATTGCTGGAGCTAGAGGCTTTCTTTCGACTTGCGTTTTTAGTCGAAAGCTATTAAGCGACATTCCGTTATTCGGAATGTCGCTTTCGTTTTTAGCTGGTTATTTCGCTTGCGTTGGTGGATATGTCGTGCGTTCTGCGTATGGCAATATAAGATAGTTCTTTGTATTAAACGTAATTCGATGTTCTTGAGGGTAGGGGATTGATTTGGGTCGTGCTGGGGATATGACGCCGCCTTTGCGTTGGCGGTTGGGTGTTGCTGGTGGGGTGGCGCTGGCTGTGTTGCTTGTTGACCAGCTGACCAAGCTTGCGGTTCGTGCCGTGGGCGACGCTTTGCATGTGACCGTTATCCCCGGTGTTATCGACTTTATGTTTGTCCGCAATATCGGAGCCGCCTTTAGCATGGGCGAGGGTCATGGCGTCACTTTCGCTGTGTTGGCGCTTGCGGTCATTGTCGCCATTGCCGTGTACTTGCTCCGTGCATCCCAGCTCGCCCATCTTGAGGTCGTGGGCATGGCGATGGTTGCGGGCGGTGCTATTGGCAACGCTATCGATCGTTTGGCCTTTGGCTTCGTGACCGATTTTATTGCCACCACCTTCATCGACTTCCCCGTCTTCAATGTGGCCGATATCGGCATTACCTTGGGCGTCGTGCTCGCCCTCTTCGGATACATGTTCTTGAGTCCCGCGGCCCGTGAGGTCGACGCGACCGCTGAGCTTAACGCCCGTGACGAGGCCCGCGCCAAGCGCAAGGCCCAGCAACGCGGGGAGCGTGCCCGCAAAATTCGCGAAAGGAACGAGCGCTAATGGCCGACATCCATATTCTTGTTGCCGACGATGCCGCTGGTCAGCGTCTTGACGCTTATCTGGGCGCCAATGACGGCTGTCCTACGCGTTCTGCCTGTGCGCATCTGATCGAGGGCGGCGCCGTCGCTGTCAATGGCGAGACCTGCCTGTCCAAAAAGTACGCCGTGCGAGCCGGCGACCGTATTTCGGTCGATTTGCCCGAGCCGCACGATCCCACCGATGTGATTCCCGAGGCCATCCCGCTCGACATTCGCTATGAGGACGATTATCTCATTGTGCTCTCCAAGCAGCGCAGCCTGGTGTGCCATCCTGCGCATGGTCATGAGAGCGGTACGCTCGCGAATGCCCTGGTCTATCACTGCGGTATCGACCATCTGGGCACCGTGCAGGGTGAGGACCGACCCGGCATCGTGCATCGCCTGGATCGCGATACCTCGGGCCTTATGCTCGCGGCAAAAGACGACGACACCCAGCGCGCGCTTCAAAATCTTATCCGCACGCGCACGCTCGATCGTCGCTATATCACGCTTGTCCACGGGCACATCGCCATGGACGAGGGCACCATCAATACCGGTATTGCCCGTTCCACGCGCGACCGCGTCAAGATGGCGGTTTCGGACGACCCCTTTGCCCGTCAGGCCATTACGACCTTCAAGGTGCTCGAGCGCTTTGATTCCACGCGTTTCGACGACGGCTACACGCTTGTCGAGTGCCACCTGTTTACCGGCAGAACGCACCAGATTCGTGTGCACATGCGCCATATCAACCACGCCTGCGTGGGCGATCCGCTCTACGGCAAGTGCGATGCGCGTGCCGATCAGGGTCTGACCAGGCAGTTCCTTCATTCCTGGCGCGTGGCGTTCGACCATCCCGTGACGGGGGAGCGCATTGAGTGCCGCGACGAGTTGCCCTGGGATCTCGCTGCGGTTCTTGACGATCTGGCTCCGCGCTCGCTCGGTCGCACTGCCGCCGGTGACGAAATCGTCTCTCAATC
>CABVAS010000255.1 GCA_902496375.1 uncultured Collinsella sp. | reverse complement strand
AGTGACAAACTGCTGGGGCCTTGCCTCAACACCCTGCATGAGTTCGAGCCCATCTTGGAAAACGGCGACCTCGACAATCCCGATATCGCCCGCAATACCTCCCCCGCCGTCATGTCCTATCACGGCATTCAATACCAGAGCATGGCCCCCGAGGTGATGGATGCCGCGCAGCTCGCATGGCTGCAAGACCATCTGTGGATTCTCTCGGGCCTTTACGGATGCGTACGCCCCTTTCATGCCGTCGAACCGTATCGGCTGGAGATGGGTGCGAAGCTCGCCGTTGACGATGCCCGAGACCTCTACGCGTTTTGGAGCGACAAGCTCGCGCGGATTATCGCCCCGGCAGGTTCAAACACCACGATCGTCAACCTCGCCAGCGTAGAGTATGCCAAAGCCGTTCTGCCCCACCTCGCGGGCGACGCCACAGCCGTCACGTGCCTCTTTGGCGAGGGTATCCGCAACGGGAAGCCCATCCAACGGTCGACCGCCAGCAAAAAGGCGCGCGGCTCCATGGTGCGGTGGATGGCAGAAAACAAGCTCGAGGATGCAAGCGAACTTACCGCATTCAACATCGGCTATCGCCACGTCCCCGAGCTCTCATACCTAGGCACCCTCGTGTTCATCAACGAACAGATGCTCTAGAGCCGGCACCCAACACTGACCCGCTCAGCCTTCTCTATATAACTTGCGGTGGAATAATTCCTATTTGAGCCTTTTTCGCACAATCAGGAACTATTCCACCGCAACTTTTATGAATTGGCTGCTAGGCTCGACACCTATTCAGCTAGACCGTCGGCCTTTGCAATCCCGTTTGTCGAACCGTCCTGATAGACAATCTTGACGTGCTCGACCTCGGACACCGCAACACCCGACGGGGGCTCCAGGCGCCATTCCGTCAGCGCGATATCCATCGTCGTGGGCACATCCCCTTGATCTTTGAGCTTCACCGTCAACGTTTTGAACGTCGCATCATACGTCACGCGTTCGATTTCCTCACCAGGAATAGACCCACCACTCAGCTGCAACTGCACAAACTCATCGCACGGGTACCAATAATCGCCCGGAACGGCGAGCGTATTGGCATTACCGCCAGTACTCCTCACCGTCATAATCGGCAGGCCCTCGTCGGCCTCAAACTCCCAGGCGGCGCCGCCGCGACCGCCAAACGTCCAAATACAAAAGGCAATCACCAGCACGGCAAGCACCGCAAAGCCAATCGCGACCAACCCATGGTGTGCACGGCCCTCCTCGGCCGATACGTCCCATTGTGTCTCTCGATATAGATGCTTGTCTTCCATGTACGCCTCCCCACGGGCACGCTTGTTAGGCCAATCGTACCCATTCAGGCTATACTTGAGCCCATGACATAACGGGGAGCTTGCAGGACAAGACGGCAGGCTGAGACTGGGCGCGCCCGCCCTGACCCGCAAACCTGATATGGGTAATGCCAACGAAGGGAGCCGTGCCAATGAGCACACAGACCGAGCCCAAGCTCGTCACGCAAATCGACTTCGCCCGCGCCGGGCAGATCACACCGCAGATGAAGGAAGTCGCCGAGCGCGAGCATCGCGACCCCGAGTACATTCGCGAACGCGTGGCCGACGGCCGCATCGCCATCCCCGCCAACATCGTGCATATCAAAAAGGGCATGCGTGCCTTTGGCGTCGGCGAGGGCCTGTCCACCAAGGTCAACGTGAACTTGGGCATCTCGGGCGACAAGGCCGACGCCGCTGAGGAATGGAAGAAGGTCAAGATCGCCGAGGACTTTGGCGCCGACGCCATCATGGACCTCTCCAACTCGGGCAAGACGCGCCAGTTCCGCCAGCAGCTCATCGACGAGACGCCGCTCATGGTAGGCACCGTCCCCATGTACGATGCCATCGGCTACATGGAAAAGCCGCTGGTCAAGCTGACCAAGGACGATCTGCTCGAGGTCGTGCGTGCACACGCCGAAGACGGCGTGGACTTTATGACCATCCACTGCGGCATCAATAAATCGGTCATCAAGACCTTCAAGGAGACCGGCCGCCTCATGAACATCGTCAGCCGCGGCGGCTCGCTGCTGTTTGGCTGGATGGAAGTCACCGGTAACGAGAACCCCTTCTACGAGTTCTACGACGAGGTGCTCGAGATCTGTCACGAATACGACGTGACGATTTCGCTCGGCGACTCCTGCCGCCCGGGCTGCCTCTACGACTCCAACGACGCCACCGAGACCGCTGAGATGATCGAGCTGGG
>CABVAS010000254.1 GCA_902496375.1 uncultured Collinsella sp. | reverse complement strand
CTTGCACTCCTGGCACATACCGACGGTACGAGCGGCCTGCTCGGCCTCCATGCCGCCGGCCTTTTGCAGCAGGCGCTTGGCGTAGTCGATCTCCTTGTGCGGGGCAAACGGCTTACCGCAACGCGAGCAGTGCTCGAGCGTATAGACGCTCTTACTGGTGAGGTCGTCCTTGCTCATGACGGCCAGCTCAAACTCCTCGGTGAGCTTGATGGCCTCCATGGGGCAGGCTTCCTCGCAGCGGCCGCAGAAGATGCAGCGACCGTAGTCGATCGACCAGGTGATGGTATCGGCCGCAAGGTCGGTGTCCATGCGAATGGCATCGGCCGGGCACGCCACGCCGCAGGCACCACAGGCGATGCAGAGCTCGGCATTGTGCTCGGGCTTGCCGCGCATGTCCTTGTTAGTGGGGAACGGCGCAAACGGGTACTTGACCGTCGCGTCGCCGGCCTTGGCGTTAACCTTCCAAAGCTTCAGCATATTAGAGCGCCTCCTCATCGAGCGGAGCGGCTATGGTGCCCTCGCCCGCAAGCGGCGACTTGTCGCGCCAGACGTTCTCGAACTGCTCCTTGTCGAGCACGTGGTCGCGCTTGGCGGCGACATCGGTCACCGTCACGCGATCGGTGCAGGAGTAGCACGGGTCGAGCGAACCGACGATCAGCGCCGCGTCGCCCACGGTGTTGCCGCGGAACATGTAGCGCAGGACCGGCCAGTTGCTGTACGTGGCGGCCTTGGCGCGCCAGCGGTAGCACTTCTGGTTATTGCCGAGCATGGCCCAGTGCACGTCCTCGCCGCGCGGCGCCTCGGTGGCGCCAATGGCGTACTTGTGCGGGGTGTACTCCCAATCCGTGGTGAGGATGGGGCCCGACGGGCAGTTCTCGAGCATGGTCTCGATCATGTCGATCGAATCGTAGACCTCCTGGATGCGAACGGCGGTACGGCCGAAGGCATCGCAGGTGTCGGCCGTGGCGGCGTGCATCTTTTGGACGTCCGGATCGGCGTAGCCGTCGAAGGGATGGTCAAAGCGCACGTCGCGGGCATAGCCCGAGCCACGCATGAGCGGGCCGACCGGCGAGAAGTCACGTGCGATCTTGCGGTCCAAGATGCCGATGCCGCTCGTACGCTCAATGAAGTTGGGCGTGGAGAGCAGCACGTCGACGAGCTCTTGAACCTCGGAGCGCAGCTGGTGGATGGTCGTGAGCGTGGAGAGCTTCTGCTCGGCCAAAATGTCGCGACGCACGCCGCCGATCACGTTGAGGCCGTAGGTCTTGCGGTGACCGGAGAGCTTCTCGGCCAGGTCCATGGACTTCTCGCGGACGCGGAAGAACTGTTGGAAGCCGGAGTCGAAGCCCGTGTAGTGCGACGCCAGGCCAATGTTGAGCAGATGCGAGTGCAGGCGCTCGACCTCGAGCATGATGGCGCGGATGTACTGGGCGCGCGGCGGGACATGAATGCCCTGGGCGCGCTCGACGGCCTCGGCATAGGCCACCGAGTGGGCGCAGCCGCAGATGCCGCAGATGCGGTCGGCGAGGAACGTCACGGCGTCATAGTTCAGACGCGTCTCGGCGACCTTCTCCATGCCGCGGTGCACGTAGAACAGACGGTAGTCGGCGTCGACGATCGTCTCGCCCTCGACGAACAGGCGGAAGTGGCCAGGCTCGTCGGAGGTAATGTGCAGCGGGCCCATGGGGACGAGCGTGGTCTCCTTGCCCTTGGTATCGGCCAAGAACTCGTAGTTTTCCATGTCGCTCGCGGGAGCGGGACGGAAGCGGTAGTCCATGGAGTCCTTACGCAGCGGATACAGGCCGCTGGGCCAATCGTCGGGCAGCACTAGGCGGCGACGATCGGGCAGACCCTCGGGGATCAGGCCGAACATGTCGCGCAGCTCACGCTCGCCCCACACGCAGGCGGGGACGAACGGCGTCACGGACGGGAACGTCATCTTGGCGGGATCAACCTCGGTGCGCACGGTCACCCAGCCGGGATCCTCCCCCTCCATGGAGATGACGTAGTACACGGCGTAACGGCCGCACAGACTGCGCTCATCGTTACCGATAATCACGGGGATCCAGCCGTAGCGCTCGTAGTACAGGTAGTGGACGGCCTCGGGCAGCTTGTCCTGCTTGACGGTAATCGTCAGCTGGTCCTCGCACTGCCACTCGACCTTCTCGATAGCGCCCGGCACTGCAGCACGCAGGGCCTCGACGTGGCTTTCGCAGCGACGAGCGTAGTCCTTCTTTTCAGG
>CABVAS010000253.1 GCA_902496375.1 uncultured Collinsella sp. | reverse complement strand
ACCGACTTTAAATATGCCGATGCCGGGCTTGCGCAGTCGCTTTCTCATATTAAGGACTATCCGCGCGTGGCCGTGTCGGGTCTGGCCCAGATGGCGCGCGAGATCGATCGCCGCGGGGGAGAGCTGGTGGACGAGGGCGGGCTCATGAAGCGCGGCATCATCGTGCGCCATCTGGTGCTGCCGGGACATGCAGACGATTCATGCCGCGTGCTGGACCTGGTGTGGCAGACGGTGGGCGACGTGCCGATCTCGGTCATGAACCAGTACACGCCCAATGCGCTCATGCGAGAGCAGGGCGGCGACCTGGCGCGCGCCGTGACGCGCGAGGAGTACGAGCAGGTACTCGACCATGCCGACGACCTGGGCTTTACGACGATGTTTTGGCAAGAGGGCGGCGCGGTAGACGAGAGCTTTACCCCAGCGTTCGACACCACCGGCGTCCTCACCAGCGCAAAGTAGTGCGTTCGCCGATGATTTTTCTGGGACGGGGATTAAAAAATCATCGAGCGAATGGTAGTCAAAAAAGCCGCGCCCCAAAAAGACTGGTTATTGGGCGTTGACAGTTGGCGAGCCGTAGGTAAAATATCGACTTGTCCTGGGGACGTAGCTCAGTTGGGAGAGCGCTGCCGTCGCATGGCAGAGGCCGAGGGTTCGACTCCCTTCGTCTCCACCCTTGGATTTGATAAGCCGCTGACATTGTGTCGGCGGCTTTTTTTAAAAGAAAGGGCTGTACCATGGCCGAGCTTGAGTCCCAACCATTGTCCGACGAGGAGCGCGCTGAGTTGGAAGAGCTCCGCGCCGAGAAGGCCCGCCGCGAGGCTCGGGAAGATGCCCGTCGCGAGCGTGAGGAGCTGGCTGCCCTGCGTGCCGAGCGTGCGAAGGCCGAGGAGGTCGCCGCGAACGCCGCATCCGCATCGGCGCCCGCGCCTGCACCCAAGCCCGCTGCTGCGAAGCCTGCACCTGCCGCGCCCAAACCTCAGCCTAAAAAGGCCGCTCGTCCCAAGTCCGACGAGCCCAAGTCGAGCCGTGACGAGATGACCTTTGCCCAGCGCATGGTTACCTCCAAGGAGCCTACGGGCGAGAACGAGATCCCTGGCATGGCGCCGGCTCAAAAAATCATCATTGTCCTTGCCCTCATCGCGTTTGTCATCTTTATGGGCTACACGATCCTGACCAGCATGGGCCTGCTCTAACCGATTTGCATCGGGCGTCATGTCCGCATCCTCTGCTCTCGTCTAACCCTCAAATTCTGTACCACACATCCGAAAGGTCGCCCCATGGCTTTGACCGACATCTCGCATCCCACCGACATTGCAATGCTCACCGATCTGTACGAGCTCACTATGGCCCAGGGCCTGTGGGAGAGCGGCAAGGCCAATGAGCAGGGTTGTTTTACCGCGTTTTACCGCGACCATCCCTTTGGCAGCGCCTATGCCGTCATGTGCGGCACCGCCGAACTGCCCGAGCTGGTCGAGAATCTGCGCTTTACGCCCGAGGACATCGACTACCTCGCCTCGCTCCAGGCCCCTGCCGGCGGCGCGATGTTCAAACCTGGATTCCTCGACTACCTGCGCGATTTTCGTGCGCATGTAAACATCGACGCCGTGCCCGAGGGCGAGCTCGTCTTTCCGCGCGAGCCCATGGTGCGCGTCACCGGCCCCGCGCTGGAGTGCCAGCTGCTCGAGACGGCGCTGCTCAACATCGTCGGGTTCCAGACGCTTGTCGCCACCAAGACGGCGCGCGTGGTGCTCGCCGCCGACGGTCGCCCCGTGGCGGAGTTTGGCCTGCGCCGAGCCCAGGGTCCCGATGGCGGCCTGGCCGTTGCGCGCGCGAGCTACGTTGCCGGCTGCTCCTCTACGTCCAATGTACTCGCCGGGCGCCGCTACGGTATTCCCGTCTTTGGCACGCATGCGCACAGCTGGGTGATGAGCTTCGATTCCGAGCTCGAGGCCTTCCGCGCATTTGCCAAGTCGAGCCCCAAGAACTGTACGCTGCTCATCGACACCTACGATGTACGCGAGGGCTGCGAGCATGCCATTACGGTTGCCAAGGAGATGGAGGCGGTGGGCGAGCGCCTGTCGGCTATTCGCATCGACTCGGGCGACCTCGCCAAGCTGTCCAAGTATGTCCGCGGCCGTTTTGATGCTGAGGGCCTGCCCTATGTGGGGATCTCGGTTTCCAACGATCTTGATGAGTACACGATTCAGTCGCTGCTCGACCAGGGCGCGCCCATCGACAGCTTTGGCGTGGGTACCAAGCTCGCGACCTGCTATGACCAGCCGGCGCTGGGCGGCGTGTGGGCTTTGCCGATTTGCTTTTTGAAATCGACGGTA
>CABVAS010000252.1 GCA_902496375.1 uncultured Collinsella sp. | reverse complement strand
GTCTGTGCCACCGGCGAGGTGATGGCGACCTTTTTGCCATAGCAGGCATTAAGCAGCGTGGACTTGCCGGCGTTGGGACGACCGACCAGGGCCACGAAGCCGCTGCGGAAACCGGGTTCCACGTCACCAAAGCCCGCGAGGTTCTCATCCTCGTCGCACAGGGCGTCAAGTTCCTCGTCGCTCATGCCCTCAAACGGGTCGAACTCCTCGACATCCTCGAGCTCCTCGGTATCCACCGCGTCCAGGACCTCGTCATCCAAAATCTCATCGATAGGCTGCATATTGTCGGACATGGGAATCCCTTTCTAAATAAAGCCGAGCGCGTGGGCAAATACCAGCACGCCCACAATCGCGGCGGTGATGGAAAGTATGTATACGGAAGCGGCGGCGATGTCCTTCGCACGCTTGGCCAGCGGATGGAGCTCCTGGGTCGCCAGGTCGACGATGGCCTCCATAGCGGTGTTGCACAGCTCGCCGTGAATCACCAGGCCGCAACAGATGATAATCGTGGCCCACTCGGCAATGTCGAGCCCCACGACGCAGCCGGCAATGACGGTGCACACGCCCGCAACGAGCATGACCTTAATGTTGCGCTCGGTCTTGACGGCGGTGACGAAGCCCTCCATGGCGTAGGAAAACGACTTTAAGAAGGATGGATGGTCCTTGTTCGATCCGGGAATCATAGACGGCTCCTAGTCGTGGGCGTGGTTGGTGATGGGGCCGACGTGGACTAGCTTAGGGTCCTCGCCGCGCTCGAGCGCCAGATCGCGCAGGATGGCGTCCTCGCGGGCCTCCATGACCTCGGCCTCGTCGTCCTCGATGTGGTCATAGCCCAGCAGGTGCAGCATTCCGTGTACGAGCATCAGACGGCACTCGTCAGCGGGGCTATTGCCAAAACCGGGGGCCTGACGGGCAATAACCTGCGGGGCCAAGATGATATCGCCGAGCTCGAGCGTCTCATCGGCGGGAATGTCATCGTCAAAGGCCGAATCGCACTCAAACGAGAGCACATCGGTGGTGCGGTCGATACCGCGCCACTCGTGGTTGAGCTCGTGCATCTCGTCCTCGTCGACATACGAAAGGGAAATCTCGACTTCACGCTCAACGCTCTCGGCGGCAAGCACAACCTCGCAGATGTGCTCCACCTCCTGCGCGTCGAGCAGTGTATCGAGCTCGGCATCGTTGCTGATCAATACACTCAACGGGACTCCTTCCGGTCGCGCGGGCGCTGCTCGCGCACGTCATCATAAGCATCATATGCCTCGACGATACGTCCCACCAAGGCATGGCGCACCACGTCGGCACGCTCGAGGTGCGAAAATGCGACATCGTCGACACGGCCCAAAATCTGCTCAACGTCAGCAAGACCGCCGCGACGACCAACCAGGTCGCGCTGACTCAGGTCGCCGGTAATCACAAACTTGGAGTTGAAGCCCAGGCGCGTCAGGAACATCTTCATCTGCTCGGGCGTGGTATTTTGCGCCTCGTCGAGTACCACGAAAGCATCGCTCAGCGTGCGGCCGCGCATGTAGGCAAGCGGGGCGATCTCGATCACGCCGCGCTCCATAAGCTCATCGGTTCGCTCGCGATCCATCATGTCAAAAAGGGCGTCGTAGAGCGGACGCATGTAGGGATCGATCTTTTCCTCAAGGGTACCGGGCAAAAAGCCCAGATTCTCCCCCGCCTCGACAACCGGACGCGTCAAGATCAGACGACCCACCTCGTGACGCTTGAGCGCGGCAACGGCGAGCGCCATAGCCAGATAGGTCTTACCGGTACCGGCAGGACCCAAGCCAAACGTGATGGTATGCGAGCGGATGGCATCCACATAGCGCTTTTGCCCGAGCGTCTTGGGGCGAATGACGCGGCCGCGATACGAAAGCAGCACGTCATCGCGAAGCGACGTAGTCTCGTGCTCACCGTCGCGTAAGACGGCCAGACAGCGAGAAACATCGTCGGCAGGCAGCGTGCGCCCGGCGGCCGCCTCGCGAAAAGCATGCTCGAAAAAGCGCGCCACGAGTTCGACCTCGTTCGGGTCGCCGCTCACGGAGATGCTATCGCCACGGGCGACCACATGAGCGCGAACCAAGCTCTCGAGCGCACGAAGGACGCCGTCGCCGGCGCCCAAAACGCGCGAGGGATCAATCCCCTCGGGAACGGTAAGTCTAATCTTCGAGGCTTCCATGAACCTCCCTGCGTGCATGGACCAAGCCGGAATCATCGACTCCGATGATAGCAACATCGAGCAGGCACGGGGCTGTAAGTCCACAGGTATCGTCAAGACGGGCATGATGGAACGAGCCGAGCGTCAGGTTGTCACCATACTCGAGCACGGCACGCTC
>CABVAS010000251.1 GCA_902496375.1 uncultured Collinsella sp. | reverse complement strand
TGAGCTCAACCTGCGGCGCAATGTCAGCAACCAAGCCGAAAACAAAAAAGGCCGAAGTCCCAAAAGGCTTCGGCCTTTGTTTTTTGCAACGTCCAAGAGCAGTTTATCGATTCTCAATACTTCCGATGTTCTTGAGCTCGATGGAGATGAGGCCGTTGGGCTCGTTGACAAACTCGATGTACTCAGAGTTCGAACCCATCTCGGCCGGGAAGCTGATCTCGATGCCCGTGTCGGTACGGATCTTGTGGTTGCGCACCGCCGCGCGTTCGACCTGCTTGCGCTCCACGGGCACACGCTCAGGCACCTTCTCCTCAGTCAGTGCCGCGCGCACGCTCTCCTTGATAACCGGCTCGTCCTCAAAGACCTCATCGACGATATCCCAAGGGGGCAGTTCCTCGTCATCCTCAACTTTCTCGGCAACAGCAGCCTTAACCTTGGCGAGTGCTACAGCCGTGTTGGCACCGTGCTCCTCGGCGACTTCCTCGACCACACGCGTCACGGTGTCGATGACCTCCTTGCCCGATACCCCCGTGTCGCACTGCAGCAGGCCATCGGGAATGAGCATGCGATCCTCGCCGGCAATCTTGCGCTTCTTATCCACATAGCCGATCTCCATGGTGCTTGCACGCACGATTGCATAGCTCGGCACCTTTTGCGAGGGATTCGGCAGAATGGCGTAGTGGCGCGCAATGTCGTTGCGCACCTCGCCCTCTTCGCGACCCACCTCGTGCATAAAAGCCTGCTTGGAGCCCAGCAGCATCACGGCAAACCAGCGGGCATCCTCATCGTCATCAAAGTCCGCCACAAGCACGTCAGTGGACTCGGCTTTCTCGGCCTTGGTAAGTTCGGAAGAGATGAACTCCGCAATCTGCTGAGACAGATCCACGAACTCACGCTCACCAAAGAAATAGCCCTTGAGCTCGCCGCCGAATGCGGAGTTCTCGGCAAACGTGGCACGCTTGTTATCAGCCGAGGTACGAGCGCGCCGCAGGTGCGTGGTTACGAAATTACGCACGGTGCGGCTCTCGATATCGAGCTCGCGCTGGCTCATAACGTTGACGGCAGAGTCAAAGTCCAGGATATGCAGAATCGCGTGATTGATTTTCATATACGGCATTCCGTTCTAGATCGATTTCGGCACGAACCAGTATAGCGGTCGATCCCGCCCCAGGCGCATCGAAGATTGGTGCATCGGGGACAGGTTGCTTTGCACCAATGGTTAGCGCAGGAGCTCGGACTGCCAAGCCTCGAGCTGTTCTGCCAAGCTCTTGCCGGCAGCGGGCATGTCGATCTGGGGACGTTTGGGCAGAAGCGCACACTTAAGAATCGCAACGATAGTCTGCGAGACAAAGCGTCGCGTATCCTTGTCAAAGCCTTGCGCAGCCTGGAGCATCACAGGCAGGCTCTCGCGCAGATTCCCAGCGATATCCGCAAACCGCTCAGCACCCGTAGCCTCAAGCACGGAGAACAACGCATCTACAAAACGCTCGCGCTCGTTAGGCGACACCGCAAGCAGCATCTCGCGAATGGAGCCATCAACGTATCGAGCACCGGCGGACAGGCGCTCACAGTACACGAAGTCGCGACCATCAACCACCCAGCTAAAGGGATTATGCTGAAGCAGGCTGAACTCGGTGCTCTCAACGATGGCATAGTCCTCTTGTGTCTCGAACATCATGCCGAAGATCGACGACCGAGGTAGCGTCTTGTCGATTCGACCGGAAAGATCGGCAAAGGCGTTGCCGTTCAGAAACTCCTCGACGAACCCTGGACCATCATGGGAATACGCCCGTTCGATTCGCTCACGGGCGACATCGGAGCACATCGCCGCACCGTACACCGCAAGGTTTCCGCCCTTGGAATGACCTCCGCACAAGAGCGGCCCGTCAATCGCATCCGCCGCCTCGTCCACATAACGCGCCGCGGATTCCTGGGCCGGCACAGGACACCGGAACGCCATGTTAAAGTCCTCTTTCCAGCCCACAATCGTGCTGTCGGTCCCCCGGAAGGAAAGATAGCTAAACCCCGCCGGAAACCGGAACGCCATGGCTGCAAACTGCTCCGTCGCCACCACATCGCTCACGGCACGATAGCCGCAAACGTGCACGCCGCGGTATCTGGGATTTGCTGCCACGGCCTCCAACAAGGCCCTGCTTCCCTCTGGGTCCCACAAGTCGTCAATCATGTCCCGGTAGCACTCGGCACGCAGCAGTTCGCGTACGTCTAGGCCCTGCCAGTTCGTCAGCCCCGCCATATCACCCGGCAAGCGCAAATAGGACAACCACGCAAAGACCAGGTGTTAGCGCCGGAATAATTTAGCCAAATATAGTCGGCCGAGATTGACCAATCCCG
>CABVAS010000250.1 GCA_902496375.1 uncultured Collinsella sp. | reverse complement strand
GTTCGAACTCTATAGTGCAGGTTATAGATTAAGCGATTCTTGAGCCAAGATTAATGTTGGATGAGTTTTTGGGTAGCGGTGGGAAAAGTATTAGACCTCGATAGCGGGGGATGGGGTGCCGGTGCAAAACGGCGTCAAAGGTTGGTCGAGCAGGCGGTTTCTCCATTGATGTCCGCACGGCATGGGACACTTACCCTGCCGCCCTGCTCTGCCGCGGCGGCATGTACCCAAACAACGACCCTCTAAGGAGTTCGATACCAATGAGCGATAACACCAAGCATCTCGCAAAGAAGTGCGTCAAGGACGCGGGGCCGTGCCTCGCGTTGTGCCTTGCCGGCGCAGCGGTCGCGCTGCTGGCTGTTCTGGGGCCATTCGACGTGCTCCGAAGTGCCAGTTCTCTGCACGTTTGCATGGCCCTTGCCGGCGCCATGATGACCGGCGGCGTGCTCGATCTGGTTTTTTGGGTGCTTGACCCGTTTGGATGGAAGAGCGAGGGGTAGGTCCCAAAGGATGGAAGGGCTGGAACGGTTGACTTAGTGATCGTGCAGAATGTGGGCTAGCGACTTACAGGGAAGTGGTGATCCGATGACGGTCTATGTGACGGGCGATATTCACGGCGGCGTCGACATGCAAAAGCTTCGCGACTGGGATCTTGGGGATGGTCTGACAAGTGACGACTATCTCATCATCGCGGGCGACTTTGGCTTTCCGTGGGATTTCTCTGCTGAGGAATGTGCCGACATCGCCTGGCTGGAGTCGCGCCCCTATACCGTGCTGTTTGTCGACGGCAACCACGAGCGTTTCGATCACTGGTCGGAGCGCCCCATGGAGCTGTGGCACGGCGGCCTGACGCAGCGTCTGTCGGACACCTCGCCCATCCGACGCCTGACGCGCGGTGAGGTTTTTGAGCTCGACGGCTCAACGATCTTTACCATGGGCGGCGCCACGAGCGTGGATAAGGAATACCGCATTCCGTATTCCAGCTGGTGGCCGCAGGAGCTGCCGGACGAGCGCAACTTTGAGGAGGCGCGGGCAAAGCTCGACAGCGTGGGTTGGAAGGTCGACTATGCGATCACCCATACCTGCTCCACGCGCATGCTTTCGCCCACGCTTTACCCGGCACCTGGCTGGAATTATCCCGATGTCGATCGACTCACCACGTTTTTCGACGAGCTGGAGGACCACCTGGACTACAAGCGCTGGTACTACGGGCATTTTCATCGTGACGCCAACCCAGCCGAGTGCCACACCGTGCTCTACGACTGTATTGTCCGCCTGGGCGACGAACTCCAGCCCTGGGATGTCGCGTAGGGGCGGGGTGGCTGGCTACTCGACCGTTACAGTGATGTTTTCCCGATGCGTGCGGATAACATCCCAGCTAAAGTGCTCGACCAGCTGTTCGGCAGAGCGCGGCGTGGTGTCTGGCGCGATGCCTGTTTGCCCGGCGAGCCAGCCCAGCAGTGCCTCGGGTGTGCCAAAGCGGGTACGGAGCTCGCCCAGGTCCAGGTCGCGGTCGCGCTTGGAAAGGCGGCGGCCGTCCGGTGACATGAGCAGCGGAATATGTGCGTAGTGCGGTGCGGGCAGTCCCAGCAGATGCTGCAGGTAGATCTGGCGCGGCGTGGAGCCCAGCAGGTCGCATCCGCGCACGACCTCGGTGACGCCCATGGCAGCGTCGTCGACCACCACGGCTAGCTGGTAGGCAAAAACGCCGTCGCTGCGGCGCACCAAAAAGTCGCCGCACTCGGTGGCGAGTGCCTCGCATTGGGCTCCGTACGTGCGGTCAACGAATTCGATCACGTCGCTGGCGAGGTCGTCGACGGTGGGCACGCGCAGGCGTGTGGCCGGGGCGCGCAGGGCGCTGCGGCGGGCAACCTCCTCGGCAGAAAGGCCTCGGCAGGCGCCGCGGTAGATGGGCGTGCCGTCGCTGGCGTGCGGCGCGCTCGCGGCGTGGAGCTCGGCGCGCGTGCAAAAGCAGGGATAGGTGAGGCCGGCGTCTTGCAGCTGGTGCAGGGCGTCCTCGTACAAGTCCAGGCGATCGTGCTGGTAGTAGGGGCCTTCGTCCCACTCAAGCCCCAGCCAAGCTAGGTCGTCAATCAATTGGGCGGCAAGTTCCGGGCGCTTGCAGCGATCGTCCAGGTCCTCGATGCGCAACACGATGCTGCCGCCCTGGCTGCGGGCCGAAAGCCACGCACACAGGCAACTGAACACGTTGCCCAGGTGCATGCGGCCCGAGGGCGACGGGGCAAAGCGGCCCACGACGGGCGCGAGGGCGGGGGCGAGCTTGCTGTTGGACGCCGTCGACGTTGCCACGGCGTGTGTTGCTATGTTGCATGCGTTGATATCCATGCGGACGAGTATAGCGCGGGGTGAGG
>CABVAS010000249.1 GCA_902496375.1 uncultured Collinsella sp. | reverse complement strand
GGTGCGCGACTTTAGCTACGCGCCGGGGCTCGCGGACTGTCTGCGCATTACCGTGGGCACGCCGCAGGAAAACGATGAGGTACTGGCTGCGTTTGCCGTGCTGGTGAAGGAGGAGATCTAGATGGGCCGTTATGCCGAGGTGACCCGCAAGACGGGGGAGACCGACATTGTCGTAAAGCTCGACCTGGACGGATGCGGCGTGTGTGATATCTCGACCGGCGTACCGTTTTTCGACCACATGCTCAACGCTTTTGGCCGCCATGGCCTGTTCGATTTGACGGTGCACGCGGTGGGCGACGTCGAGGTCGATGCGCATCATACCGTCGAGGACACGGGCATTGTGCTGGGCGAGGCGTTTTGCCAGGCGCTGGGCGACAAGGCGGGCATTACGCGCTTTGCCGACGCGGCGATCGCCATGGACGAGACGCTTGTGATGGCTGCTGTTGATATTTCGGGCCGCGGGCAGGCCTACTGCGAGCTGCCCGTGCCGACTGAGCGCGTGGGCAGCTTCGATACCGAGCTGGCCGTCGAGTTCTTCTATGCCTTTGCGCGCGATGCCAAACTCACGTTGCACGTGCGCGAGCTGGCAGGCGGCAACTCGCATCACATTATCGAGGCCGCCTTTAAGGCCGTGGGCCGCACGATGCGCCGCGCCTGCGAGCTCGATCCCCGCGTGCAAGGCATCCCCAGCACCAAGGGTTCACTGTAACCGCAACAAAGGCAAAAACCACTACGAAGGTGCCTGTCCCCTTTGTGGTGGTTTTGGACGATGAGATAAGGGAGGGGTCGCGTGGGCGAACCGAAGATCGTGGTGGTCGACTACCACAAGGGCAACTTGTCGAGCGTCGTGCGCGGGCTTGCGCGCGCCGGTGCCGCCGCCTGCACGTCGGACGATCCGGAGCAGATCCGCAACGCCGACGGCCTGGTCATCCCGGGCGTGGGCGCGTTTTATGACGCGATTGCCTTTATGCGCCAAAGCGGCGAGGCGGACGCGGTGCTCGACGCCGTTGCCACCGGAACTCCGCTGCTCGGCATCTGCCTGGGCCTTCAATTATTTTTTGAGCGCGGCAACGAGGGCGTGCCTGCGGACGAAGGCACGGTTGCTGACGGCAACACCTCCGAGCAGGCCGGTGGCCCCTGGGTCGATGGCCTGGGTATTATGCGCGGTTCGTGCGCGCGTCTGGAGTCGAGCCGCCTGAAGGTGCCGCACGTGGGGTGGGACCAGGTGCACATGACGCCTGCCGGTGCGGCCGATCCGCTGCTCGCCGGTTTTGCCGAGGGCGCCAATATGTACTTCACCCACAGCTATGCGGTGGCCGACGATGCCGATGCCGCCGATGTTCTGGCACGCACGCACTACACGCGGAGCTTCCCGTGCATCGTGCGCCACGGCAACGTGTGGGGCTGCCAGTTCCATCCCGAGAAATCCTCTGCGCTGGGTCAGCGCATCCTTAAGAACTTCGTGAGCATCGTCGAGGGGGCCGGCTGATGATTCTGTTTCCCGCAATCGATTTGATCGGCGGCAAGGTCGTGCGCCTGGAGCGCGGCGACCGGAACCGCTGCAAGGTATATTCCGACGACCCCGTGGCAGTTGCCCGCTCCTTTGCCGAGCAGGGCGCGAGCTGGGTGCACGTCGTCGACCTGTCCGCTGCCTTTGGCGAGGACGAGGACACATGCGCCGCCAACTCAGCGGCGATCGAGGCTATCTGCGGCGTCGACGGTCTGTTCGTGGACGTGGGCGGCGGCGTTCGCTCGCTCGCGCGCATCGATGAGCTGGCCGGCTACGGCGCGTGTCGCATCGCACTCGGCACGGTGCTCGTGACCGAGCCGGGTTTTGCCGAGGTGGCAGCCCAAGGCTTTGGCGAGCTGTTGGTGGCAGATATCGCCGCGCGCGACGGCCAGGTCAAGGTGAACGGCTGGCGTGACGGCGCGGGCGTGGCACTCGACGACGCCGTGGCGCAGCTTTCCGAGCTGGGCTTTAAACACCTGGTCTATACCGATATCGCGCGCGACGGCATGCAGACGGGCATCGACGTGGCAACGTATCGCCATGTGGCCGAGGTCGCGGGCTTTCCCGTCGTGGCGTCGGGCGGTATCTCGACGCTCGACGATATCCGCGCGCTTGCCGCGGTGGGTGAGGGCGCGATTGAAGGTGCCATTACCGGCCGTGCGCTCTACGAGGGCAACTTTACGCTGGCCCAGGCGCTGGCCGCCGCCCGAGGGGAGGAGTAGCTCATGCTTACCAAGCGCGTGATTCCCTGCCTGGACGTCAAGGACGGCCGCGTGGTCAAGGGTGTCAACTTTGTGGGCCTGCGCGATGCGGGCGACCCGGTGGAGCTGGCCCGCGCCTACGACCGCGAGGGTGCGGACGAGGTCGT
>CABVAS010000248.1 GCA_902496375.1 uncultured Collinsella sp. | reverse complement strand
GGAAGAGGGTACGCCGAGCGAGGTCTTCGACCATCCCAAGAGCGAACGCACCAAGGCGTTCTTGGGCAATATCTCGTAGCGGCGCGTCGAAGTTGTCGATATAACAAACGGGGACCGGATAGTATCCGGCCCCCGTTTTTGTTTGGGCGTGAACGACTGTTGTTGTGCGGTGCTCGGCTGTCAGCTGCTTTGCGACTTTCTGACGGCTTCGTTAGGCCAGCTCGGCTCCGAGGGCCTTGCAGGCCGCCTCGCCCTCATCGTCGGGCGCATCGTAGCAGATGGTGGAGTCCACGACGTTGACGCCGGCCTCGTCGGCGTCGGCCTTCCAGTTATCCATCCACTCGCCCTCGGCCCACGAATAGGAGCCAAAGAGGACGACCTTCTTGTCGCCGAGGGCCTCCTTGACCTCGTCCCACATAGGCTGAAACTCGTCATACTCAAGCTCCTCGGAGCCCATGGCGGGGCAGCCGAAGGCGAAGGCATCATATTCGGCGGCCTTGTCGGCAGAGAAGTCGGCGCAGGGGATGACCTCAGTCTCGGCACCCGGACGTGGCGCCTTCGGCGACGGCGTTTGCCATGGCCTCGGTGTTGCCCGTGCCGCTCCAGTAGACGACGGCGATCTTGCTCATGTTGAGTCCTTTCAGTTGTGCGGCAGGTTGCCGCGGCTTCTATGTTCTATCGGGTTGCCTGGGCAAGTTGCGCCAAGCTGCAGCCCTGCTGATAGACAAAGGTGAGGTATTGAGTGCAAGCGCGGTAGGCGTCAAACATCGCAAGCGCTTGCTCGACATTCGTGTAGACCTTCCAAGCTCCAAAGACCTTGTAGTTCTCGCCGCGCTGGACGATAAACTCGTGCACGTCGTCGTAGGGATATCCAAGGAAGTAGCCTATTTCGTGCGGAAACTCGCAGGTGCAGTCGTTGCTGCAGCTAGCTTGCTGGGGTAGTGCGCATCGAGTCTGGCTACAAGCGCATTCCGCGACGTTATTGCTCGCGAGCGTGATGCGTGATGCCAAATGCACAAGGCATGTCGAAAGGTCTCTCGTGTCGTAGCCTTCCGAGGCGAGCGCTGTTTGGGCGCGAGGGTCTGCGAAATAGGTGGCGAGGCTTTTGGCTCGGTACACGTACACGAGTGCTCCGCAGGGCCGCCAGACCAAAACACTCAGGTGGATGCCGAGCGGGTCAAGCTCGCGATTGCACTGGGCGATAACGTTGAGCAGGCGTGCTCGGCGTTCTGCGATGGTTTCGGTTGTGGTCGAGCCGTTCCCGTGGGCGTAGGTGCCTGGATAGGTAAAGAGCGATGCCGGCTTGATGCCCGCGAGCGTGGGAGAGCAGTTGCGCACGACCGCTGCCTGAAACGTTGGGATGTCTATGGTTCGAGTCACGGCGCTCCTTACGGATCTAAACTGTTAGCCTAGGAAAACTTATACACGAAAGTAAGCCATGGTCAACAAAAAAGTTTGAAGAGGGAAACTAATTGACCGAACAGACATGATTTTGGGTTAAGATGGGGACACCCCATGGGGGTATCTAGATAGTGCTACTTGAAAGGGGAGCGCATGAGTGACTTGCTCAACCCTGCGAATCTCATCGTGCTGGCCGTCATTGCCGTCGGCATGTTTTTTGGACTGCGTCGCATTGCCGCTTCGACACACGGGAAGAGTTGCTGCAGCGATGGTACGAGCGGCAAGAAGGCCAAAAAGGTTGTTGTGGTGGATACCGATGCGTCACACTATCCCTATAGCGATGAGCTGCTCATCGGCGGCATGAGCTGTGACGGCTGCGCTCAGAACGTAGCCAATGCCCTCAATGCGCTGGATGGCGTGTGGGCAACGGTGACGTATGCGGACCACACGGCACGCGTGCGCTCTAAGCAGCCGGTTGATCGTGGTGTCCTCGAGACGGCCGTGAAAGACGCGGGCTACTACGTCATGATGCTGTAAGCGCCGCCCTGGATGCGCTTCCTTGGTTAGGCTCGTCCGCGCAGTTCGATGTCTTGGATGTCGTCGAAGTCGATGGCGATGTCTCGGAGCTTGAGGAGCTTGAAGGCGGGGAGCGCCTCGTCGAGGATGCCGGTGCGGCTGCGATAGCCGTATGTATCGTAATAGGTGACACGAACCAAGTCGCCACGTTTGAGACCCTCGAGCTTTTTAGAAAGTACGAGGGCTTTTTCTTCCGTGAGCTCACGTTTTGACTCGACGGTGATTTCCTGCTTGCGCACGAGTTCGTAGTATCCCGTGAGGGCGGCAAAAGGCATAAACTGCGCGGCGCGGTTGGCGCGCACGGCACCGTTGGCAGTGAGCTTGGGGTCGGCGGCGCGGCGCCTGCCCTCGGGGTCCGCCAGGCGCTCGAAGGCGGTCGGCGGGCGCACGGGCTGTTGTTTGGGTTTAGGCACGGTGTCCTCCAACTTGGTCGTTGCGTTCG
>CABVAS010000247.1 GCA_902496375.1 uncultured Collinsella sp. | reverse complement strand
GGACGTCGTGGGCGAGTGGAGCTGCGAGGGCACCGGGCGCTACCAGGTGCTCACGTGCGTCCACGGCGACGCGGTCATTGAGGCCGACGAGGGCACGGTTGAGCTTCCCTACACGATGTCTGCCGTGATTCCGGCGTGCGTGGGCAGCTATACCGTTCGCGGGAACTGCCGCGTGCTTCAGAGCTATCGGCCGTAGAGTGTGTGCGGGCGGGCCGAGTGGGCCGCCCCGATTGGAGGCAACCATGAGACAGCGCATTGCAATCACCGGGGCAAACGGGTATCTCGCGAGCCTCGTGCAGCGCTACAACGCGGAGCGCTTTGAGTTCGTTCGCGTGAGCCGCGCCGACGTGGACTACACGAAGCCGGACGAGGTAGTGCGGTTCTTTAGCGACCTTGACTTTGACCTGCTGTTTCACACGGCGGCAAACGCCACGACGGCAGACTGCGAGAGCGATCCGCACGGCACGCACCTCGTGAACTGCGACTCGGCCATTGAGATCGCGAAGGTATGCGAGAGCCGCGGCAAGCGCATGCTGTTCATCTCCACCGAGCAGTTGTTCAACGGCAAGAGCGAGCCGGGCCCGTTTGGCGAGGATGTGGAGCCAAACTGCGTCACCAACTACGGACAGCAGAAGGCCGAGGTTGACGCATGGCTGCAGGAGAACTCAAGCGACCACGTCACGCTGCGCCTTTCTTGGATGTTCGGCATGGCCATGCCTGGGGTCAAGCCCTCCCCCGGCATCGTGGGCAACGTGCTAAAGGCGTTGCGCACCGAAACCCCTACGAAGTTTACCGTGAACGAGAAGCGCTGCATGACCTATGCGCAGCAGCTCGCTGACAACTTCGGCAAGATCTGCGAGCTTCCGAGTGGGACGTATCACTTTGCCGCCGCAAACGGCACGGGAGCGGACGATGGCCTAAGCACCTATGAGTGCGCCAAGGTCGTAGCACGCAAGTTTGGCTACGACGACGACAAGATTGAACGGTTCATCCTACCGAACCACGATCGCTATACGGATCGTTTCCGCGACTTCCGCCTCGACGCGAGCAAGCTTGCCAGTCATGGCATTGAGCTTGGGACTTTCGAGGCAAACGTCGACCGTTGTCTGAGCGATTTTGGCTGGAACTAGGCCTTCACAAACCGCAAATGCAAAGCTGGGGCCGCCGGTCAATTCGACCGGCGGCCCCTCTTCACGCGCTCGGACAATCTACCAAGAAAGCAGCTGATTCACTTGGTCCGAAAACCGATTTGTGAACACCGATTAGCAATATTTGCGGATACCAGCGATGATTCCCAGCTATAAAGCGGCTGGTACACAGCTTTGCTTAACTAATCAAACTATCGACGTTTACAACTCTGCATCCAAATGGTGTTCACAAATCGGTTTTCGGACCGTGGATTTGCCTCTCTTCCACGTAAAGCAACCGCACCCCATCACGCGAGCCCGAAATCCAACATCATCTGATGCCGGCGCAAGCTCATTCCAGTTGACAGGGGCCTCCGATACGGCCTGAGACCAAGTCGCGATCTGATGAGCAAGGCTATACCGTCCATCCTCGCTTCGTCAGAGATCTGCTCCCTCGAGATGAACAGGCATGACTTTCCCATCATCATAAGTGCGTTCTGCCTCGCTTCGTCCGAAGTCCTGTCCTCGGGCTTTGTATGCCACTCGCGCCCCTGGTACTCGACATCGAGGTCAGCCTCATCAAACAGCAGGTCGGCCCTGAGAGACGATCTTGAGCACTCTCTAGCAGCGGCGGCACTGAGCATAATCTCAGCATTGAGCAGAGGTTTTCCGCATCCCCACCCTCCAAGCCTGCGCGGAAGGCTCAGCATGACGGCCAAAACCGTCTCTCGGGGAGATGCCGAACCGTCAAGCGAGTAAAGGGCCGCTTGCTTGGCAACATCTATTCCACGGAACGAATCAGAGAGCCGCAATACACTGCTTATCCTCGAATGACTCGTCAAGGACGGTACGCTATATTCACAGGCCCCGTTTACCAGAAGCGAGTAGCTGCCGCACAACTCCATGGCCAGCGAAATCGTCTTGTAAAGCCCCAGCTCGGATGCAAGCTGGGCAACGATCAGTTCCGGTGAACAGATATAAACGCCCGGCTCAACGCCCGCAAGAAGTCCGTCGGAAACGGGACCGCTCCACACGTGACAACGCGCGGAAGGAGAGCGACGCCTTGCGGCGTCCTTGCCGACCACAATGTCAACGGGTTCCCTGAGGCCAAGCGCCAGCGCGGCATGATGTATGCGCTCGAAAGGCGAGTTTGGCAACTCAAGCGGACGAAGTGACGTATCGGCAGCGAGAGCCTCGGCATCAAGGGTGGCAAGCATGTCATCTGGGTACAGCTGAGCCAGAAGCTCACGGGTCAAGGCCGGGTCCTCCACGCGGGAGCGGCGCCAGAATGCCAGGGCGCTCTCGTAGCCAATCACGATCGACGAGC
>CABVAS010000246.1 GCA_902496375.1 uncultured Collinsella sp. | reverse complement strand
CGTCGATCTGCTGCGCGAGGAGGCCGAGCTGGATCAGCGCCCACGCGTAGGCGACGATGCCGAGCTGTTCGAGCGCCTTCGTGCCCTGCGCAAGGAGATTTCGACCGAGCTGGAGATGGCGCCGTACATGGTCTTTTCCGACAAGGCCCTGCGCGGCCTGTGCCGCCTACGCCCACAGACGCGCGACGAGCTTATCCAGGTCAACGGCATCGGCGAGAAAAAGGCCGACGCCTTTGGCGAGCAGTTTATGGCGGCGATTGAAGAGTTTGAGTCCGAGCATGCACGGAATGGAGCATAACGATGGCATCCGATGATAAAACCGAGCGCACTGAGGTGTCCGCTGTGCCGCTGTACCAGCAGGTTATGGACGACCTAAAGGGCGAGATCGCGCGTGGCGTGTACGCATTCGGCTCGCGCATTCCTTCCGAGATGGAGCTCGCGAAGTACTACGGCGTGGGACGCATCACCGTGCGCCGCGCCATCGAGGAGCTGTCGCGCGCGGGGTATCTCAACCGCCAGCAGGGGAGGGGCACGTTCGTGTGCGCGCCCAAGCTCAAGCGCAAGATTGTCCAGAAGGGTGACGTTCAGAGCTTTTCCGAGGGTTGCGCTGCCAACGACATGGTGCCGGGTGCGCGCCTGGTATCGCGCACGGTGGTTGCGGCGACGCGCGAGGACGCGGCGTTCTTTGGCGTAGAGCCCGGCTGCGAGCTTATCGTGGTCGAGCGCGTGCGCACGGCCGACGGCATCCCCGTCATGCTCGAGAACAACGCCTTTGTGCTGGTTGACCATCCCTATCTGCAGACACTTGCCGATAAGGACCTCACCGATAACTCGATCTTTGCGCTCGTTGCCGAGCATTCGGGCCGTGCACCGCTCAAGTCCGACCCTTGCACCGTGGAGATTGCGCTTGCCGATGCTCAGGCGGCCCCGCTGTTGGAGGTGCCGGTCGGCGAGCCGCTCTTCTATATGGAGGCCTACTTTACCGACGCTGACGGGCGCCCTCTACTGCTCGGCCGCCAAAAGATCGTGGGCTCGCGCTACGTCTTCGACATCTAACGTCCATAGATAGAACAATATAGAACAAGTTTGGTGGAATGGCTTCACGGGCGTCGTCGTGCGTGCTATAAATAGGACAACATAGAACGACTGCAGGTACGAGCTGCAGTCGTTCAAAACCGCCACACAAGAAGGGGCATCACCATGAACGCACACGATCTGATTCAGGAAATCATCGAGCGCAAGGGCAAGATTGAGAACGTCTTTTGGATCGCCTGCGGCGGTTCGATGATCGACCTGATGCCGGCCAACGAGCTGCTCAAGCGCGAGGCCACCACGTTTACCTCGACGGTCTACACGGCACGCGAGTTTTGCCTGATGGCCCCCAAGAGCCTAGGGCCGAAGTCGCTCGTTATTGCCTGCAGCCACAGCGGCAACACGCAAGAGGTCGTCGACGGCTGCGAGATGGCGCTGGCGGCCGGTGCCGAGGTCGTTGCCCTCACCGACTGCGAGGGCTCCAAGATCGATAACGGCAAGTGGACCACCTGGGTCTATCCGTGGGGCGAGGGCGTGTCACAGGTCGAGGTGCCGCAGGGCATCGGCGCTCTGATCGCCGCCGAGCTGCTCGACCAGCAGGAAGGCTACGAGGCACTCGCTGACATGTACGAGGGCCTTAAGCAGATGGATGCGCTGCTGCCCGCCGCCCGCGAGAAGGTCAACGCCGAGCTGGGCGATCGCTTTGCCGAGCTCTGCCAGCAGCACAAGTTCTTCTATATCCTTGGTTCCGGCCCCAACTTTAGCCAGACCTATGCCATGGCTATCTGCTCGCTCATGGAGATGCAGTGGCAGCACTGCTGCTACATCCACTCCGGCGAGTACTTCCACGGCCCCTTCGAGGCCACCGAGCCCGGCGTGTTCTACTTTGTGCAGCTCGGATCGGGCGAGTGCCGCCCCATGGAGGAGCGCGCGCTGGCGTTCCTCAACACGCATACCGATACGGTAATGGTGCTCGATGCACTCGAGTACGGCGTGGGCGAGGTGCCCGCCAGCGTGCGTTCGTACCTGGAGCCGATCTTCTTCTACAACATGAGCTGCGAGCTGCGCGCCGCCCGCGGAAAGGTGTTCGACCACAGCCCTGAGATTCGTCGCTACATGGGCATCGAGCAGTACTAAGTAACGGGAAAAGTATTCACCTTCGATTCGCAGGGGCACTGCGTGAGTCAAAAAGCGGGCCGCGCCGGTGGGTTTCCGGCGCGGCCCGCTTAGTATCGCGCATAGATTCGCAAGGTTGCGGCAGCCAGCGGCTTACTTGGCGTCGTAGGCCTCGGTATCCCACCAGTCGAGCTGGGCGATGTTGTCGCGGATGTGCTGGCAGCTCTTGTGGAAGCCCTCGAGCTCGTGCTCGGAAAGGTCGAGTGTGTAGACCTCCTCGACGCCCCCGGCACCGATCACGCACGGCAGGGAGGTAAAGATACCCT
>CABVAS010000245.1 GCA_902496375.1 uncultured Collinsella sp. | reverse complement strand
GGCGCCCAGGTTGGATACCTCGTCGATCTTGAGCACAGTGTAGATCTTGCCGCTGGCCTCCAGGATCTCCTGCACCTGGTCGGTGGTCAGGGCGTCCAAGCCGCAGCCGAAGGAGTTGAGCTGAATCAGGTCCAAATCGTTGCGCATCGTCACAAAACGGGCGACGGCGTACAGGCGGCTGTGGTACATCCACTGGTCAACGACGCGGATAGGGCGCTCGGGCTTCACCAGATGCGCGAGCGAATCCTCGGTAAAGACCGCAAAGCCAAAGCTCGAGATAAGCTCGGGCAGGGCGTGGTTGATCTCGGGGTCGTTATGGTAGGGGCGGCCGGCGAGTACGATGCCGTGGCCGCCGTGGTCCTCGACCCACTTAAGAGCTTCCTCGCCCATGGTCTGGATATCCTCGTGGAAACGCGCATCGGCCTCAAAGGCAGCGTTGACAGCGGCATCGACCTCGGAGCGCGTGATCTTGGGACCGCGCACGCGACCGCGACCGGCTTGCGCATCGGCCACGCGATCAACGGCGAGCACCTGGTACAGGCGGCGCTTGAGCTCAGTCTTATCGTGATACGGCACAAACGGATACAGGAACTCGATGTTCTGCTCGCGAATCTCGTCGATATTGAGTGCCAACGCCGTGGGGTAGCTCATAACGATGGGGCAGTTGTAGCAGTTGCCAGCCGTCGGATCCTCTTTGCGCTCCCAGCGCACGCACGGCATCCAGATGAAGTCGACGTCACGGTCGATAAGGTTCATCACGTGGCCGTGGCTCATCTTTGCCGGGTAGCACACGCTCTCGGACGGCATGGACTCGATGCCCGCCTGGTAGGTCTTTTTGCTCGACTGGTCGGACAGCTGCACGCTAAAGCCTAGGCGCGTAAAGAACGCATGCCAGAAGGGGTAGTTCTCGTACATGTTGAGCGCGCGTGGGATGCCGACGGTGCCGCGCGGAGCCTCGTCGGGGCTCAGCACCTCGCGGTTAAAGAGCAGCTCGTTTTTCTTTTTGAAGAGGTTGGGGGCCTCGGTCTTTTGCTTTTTGTGGCCGGCACCCTTCTCGCAGCGGTTACCGGTAATGAAGCGCCTACCGCCGCCAAAATCGTTGACGGTAAGCTGGCAGTTGTTGGAGCAGCGGCCGCAGCGGACATGCTTTTGCGTCACAGTGAGGTGCGCGATGTCCTCGGCCGAAAGGATGGTCGAGGTGCCGTCAGCGCCGGCGCGATCGCGGGCGAGCAGGGCCGCACCGTAAGCGCCCATGCAGCCGGCGATGTCGGGACGCACGGCGTGAACGCCGGTGAGCTGCTCAAACGCGCGCAGCGTGGCATCGGACATAAAGGTGCCGCCCTGGACGATTACTTGGCTGCCAATCTCCTTGGGGTCGCGCAGCTTAATGACCTTGAACAAGGCGTTCTTGATGACGGAATAGGACAGGCCGGCCGCAATGTCGCCCACCGTGGCGCCTTCCTTTTGTGCCTGCTTGACGCGCGAGTTCATAAAGACCGTGCAGCGACTGCCCAGGTCGACCGGGGCCTTGGCATGGATGGCGGCGTCGGCGAACGCGCGCACGTCCATGTTCATAGAGACGGCGAAGCTCTCGATAAAGCTACCGCAACCCGACGAGCAAGCCTCGTTGAGCATGATGTGCTCGATAACGCCGTCCTTGACGCGCAGGCACTTCATGTCCTGGCCGCCGATGTCCAGAATAAACTCGACGCCGGGCAGGAATGCCTTGGCGCCGCGCAGGTGCGCGACGGTCTCGATCTCGCCGGAATCGGCCTTGAGGGCCTCGATGAGCAGCGCCTCGCCGTAGCCCGTGGTGGTCACGTGGCCGATGGTGCAGCCTGCAGGGATATGGTTGTAGAAATCGGCCATGATGACCTTGGCCGTGCCCAGGATGTCACCGTTGTTGTTGCCGTACCAGGTGTGCAACAGCTGGCCGTCCTCGCCCACGAGCGCGGCCTTCATGGTGGTGGAACCGGCGTCGATGCCGATGAACACGCGGCCGGTGTAGCCGTCGAGCTTGCCCTTGGGGACGACTTCCTGGTCGTGGCGGGTTTTGAACTCGGCAAAGTCCTCGTCGGTGGCAAAGAGCGGATCCAGGCGCTCGACCTCGGCACCCTGAGTGTCACCCAGGGCATCGATGGCCTCGATGAGCTGCGGGAACGTGCTGAGCTTGTTGGACTCGTGCGCCATGGCGGCGCCGCTCGCCACAAACAGGTGAGCGTTTTGGGGCACGATACGGTGCTCCTCGTCCAGGTTGAGCGTGAGGTAGAAGCGGTGACGCAGCTCGGAGAGATACTGCAGCGGGCCGCCCAGGAAGGCGACGTTGCCGCGGATGGGACGGCCGCACGCCAGGCCCGAGATGGTCTGGGTCACGACGGCCTGGAAGATGGAGGCGGCCACGTCCTCGGGGCGGGCACCCTCGTTGAGCAGCGGCTGCACGTCGGTCTTGGCAAAAACGCCGCAACGACTGGCGATGGGATAGATGGTGGTG
>CABVAS010000244.1 GCA_902496375.1 uncultured Collinsella sp. | reverse complement strand
CAAATGGAGTCGCGCGCCGCGGCACCCGAGCCGCCGTTATGACCGCTGATCAAGATCTTGTCGGCAGCGCCCTTGGCCACACCGGTGGCGATGGTGCCGACGCCGGCCTCGCTGACCAGCTTGACCGACACGCGCGCACCGGGGTTGGCGTTCTTAAGATCGAAGATCAGCTCCGCCAAGTCCTCGATGGAGTAGATGTCGTGGTGCGGCGGAGGCGAGATCAGGCCGATGCCGGGCGTGGACTGACGAACCTCGGCGATCCAGGGGTAGACCTTCTTGCCGGGCAGGTGTCCGCCCTCGCCGGGCTTGGCGCCCTGGGCCATCTTGATCTGAATCTCGAAGGCGCTGCACAGGTAGCGGCTCGTCACGCCAAAGCGCGCGCTTGCCACCTGCTTGATGGCGGAGTTCTTAGAGTCACCGTTGGCCAGCGGGGTCTCGCGGCGCGGGTCCTCGCCGCCCTCGCCCGAGTTGGAGCGGCCGTGCAGGCGGTTCATGGCAATGGCCATGCACTCGTGTGCCTCTTTGCTTATGGAACCGTACGACATGGCGCCGGTGTTAAAGCGGCGGACGATATTGAGCGCGGGCTCCACCTCGTCGAGCGAAACCGGGGTGCGGCCGCTGGCATCAAAGTCCAGCAGGTCGCGCAGGCGCACGGCACGGCCGGTGCGGTGCAGGCGGGCGCTGTACTCCTTAAAGGTGTCGTAGCTGTCCTCACGGCAGGCGGTCTGCAGCAAGTAGACAGTCTGCGGATCGATGAGGTGATCCTCGCCGCCGAGCGGGCGCCACTTGGTCAGGCCCAACGTGGGCAGCTGATCGGGAGCCGGGCTCTTAAGGATAGCGAGCGCGGCGTCATAGCGCTCATTCTGCTCGCGCTCAACGTCCTCGACACCCATACCGCCCACACGGCTCACCGTGCCGGCGAAGTACGCGTTGACGAACTCCGGCGTAAAGCCCACGGCCTCGAAGATCTGCGCCGAATGGTAGCTCTGCACCGTGGAGATGCCCATCTTGGACATGATGGAGACGATGCCCGCCGTCGCGGCCTTGTTGTAGTTGGCGATGCCCTGCTCGGCCGTCACGTCCAAATCGCCGCGTGTCGCCAGATCGCGGATGCACGCATGTGCGTTGTACGGATAGATGCCGCTCGCGGAGTAGCCCACCAGTGCCGCAAAGTCATGCGGGGACACGGCGTCGCCGCACTCCACCACGATGTCGGCAAAGGTGCGCACGCCGGCGCGGATCAGGTGGTTGTGTACGCAGCCCACGGCAAGCAGCGACGGCACGGGCACCTCGCCCGCAGCGGCACGATCGCTCAACACCACGATGTTCACGCCGTCGCGGACCGCAGCCTCAACGTCCTCGGCAAGCTGCTTGAGCGCAGCCTGCAGTGCGCCCTCGCCGGCATCGCGGCGGTAGACGGCACGGAAGCGACGGGTCTTAAAGCCCACGCGGTCGATAGCGCAGATACGCTCGAACTCCTCCTCGTTGAGCAACGGGCGCTCCAGGCGCACCAGTTGGCAGGCCGTACGGGAGTCCTCGAGCAGGTTGCCGTGGTTGCCCAGGTAGAGCGTGGTCGAGGTGACCATGTGCTCGCGCAGGGCATCGATCGGCGGATTCGTGACCTGGGCGAACAGCTGATAGAAGTAGTCAAAGAACGAGCGCGTCTTCTTGGACAGGCAGGCCAGCGGCGCGTCGATGCCCATCGAGGCGAGCGGGGCCTTGCCCTGCTGGGCCATGGGACGCACGACCTCGTCGACGTCATCCCAGTGGTAGCCGAGCTTGGCCATACGCACGGCGGCGGGCACCTCGGCGTCCTCGGCGGGCGTTGCTGCAACGGGCTCATCGAGCGCGTCGACGGTCAGCGTCTCCTCGGCAATCCAGTCGCGGTAGGGTTTTTCCTTGGCATAGCGAGCGCGCAGCTCATCGTTGTAGATCACGCGGCCGCGGGCAAAATCGACCTCGAGCATCTGGCCCGGTCCCAGGCAGCCACTCGTCAGGATGTTCTCGGGGCTCACCTCGATGGTGCCCACCTCGCTTGCCAGCATAAAGCGACCGTCGCGCGTCACATAGTAGCGGGCGGGACGCAGGCCGTTGCGGTCGAGAGCAGCACCCAGTGTGCGGCCGTCGGTAAAGGCGATGGCGGCCGGGCCGTCCCACGGCTCCATGAGCATGGACTGGTAGGCATCGTAGGCGCGGCGTTCCTCACTCAGACTGTCGTTGTGGTCCCACGGCTCGGGCAGCAGCATGGACGCGGCACGCGTGAGCGGGCGACCGTTCATGACCAGGAACTCGAGCACGTTGTCCAAAATCGCGGAGTCAGAACCCTCGCGGTTGATGATGGGCATCACGCGCTCAAGATCGTGCTGCAGCACGGGGCTGTACAGGTTGGGCTCGCGGGCGCGGATCCAGTTGACGTTGCCCTTGAGGGTGTTGATCTCGCCGTTGTGGATGATAAAGCGGTTGGGGTGCGCGCGTTCCCAGCTGGGCGTGGTG
>CABVAS010000243.1 GCA_902496375.1 uncultured Collinsella sp. | reverse complement strand
ACCCCGTTTACACGGTCAACGACGGCCGCATCGTCTTTGACGGCCAGGACATCACTGAGCTCACCACCGACAAGCGCTCGCGCGCCGGCCTGTTCCTGAGCTTCCAGGCCCCGGTCGAGATTCCGGGCGTGCCGCTGTCGAGCTTTTTGCGCGCCAGCATCGCCGGCCGCCCCGGCCTGGAGATGAAGGGCAAGGAGTTCCGCCGTCGCGTCAAGGAGCTCGCGGCCGAGCTCAACATGGATACCGCCTATCTCAACCGCGAGCTGGGCGTGGGCTTCTCGGGCGGCGAGAAGAAGAAGGTCGAAATGCTCCAGCTTCTGCTGCTGCAGCCCAAGCTCGCCATCCTGGACGAGACCGACTCTGGTCTGGACGTCGACGCGCTTTCCACCGTCAGCCACGGCATGGACGCCTACCGCAAGAGCTGCGACGGCTCCATGCTCATCATCACGCACAACACGCGCATCCTGGAGCACCTGGATGTCGACCGCGTCCACGTTATGGTCAAGGGCCACATCGTACGCGAGGATGACGCCTCGCTCATCCCCTGGATCGACAAGAACGGTTTTGAGACCTTCGAGCGCGAGGCCGCCGAGCAGCGCGCCCAGGCCGAGGCCGCCGCTGCCGAGCAGCAGGCGTAAAGGGGCGACGCAATGACCAAGAACCGCACCGAGGTCGCGGACATCGACCGCAGCCTCTACGACTTCACCTATGGCGAGGAGGGATTCGAGCGCCTCGACGCCGGCATCACGCCCGACATCGTGCGCGAGATCAGCGCCAAGAAGGACGAGCCGCAGTGGATGCTCGACCTGCGCTTAAAGTCCCTCGAGATCTTCAATCGTTTTCCCGACCCGACGTGGGGCCCCTCCATCGAGGGCCTGGACATGGACAACATCGTCACCTACGTCAAGCCCAACACCGACCAAAAGCACGACTGGGAGTCGGTGCCCGACGACATCAAGAACACCTTTGAGCGCCTGGGCATCCCCGAGGCCGAGCGCAGCTACCTGGCAGGCGTCGGCGCGCAGTACGACTCCGAGCTGGTCTACCACAACATGCAGGACACGGCGTCCAAAATGGGCATCGTCTATTCCGGCATCGAGGAGGCCCTGCACGACCCGCAGTGGGAGCCGCTCATCCACGAGAAGTTTATGACGCTCATCCCGCCCACCGACCACAAGTTTGCGGCCCTGCACGGCGCCGTATGGTCGGGCGGCTCGTTTGTCTACGTGCCCAAGGGCACCAAGTTGGACTTCCCGCTGCAGAGCTACTTCCGCCTTAACGCCAAGGGCGCCGGCCAGTTTGAGCACACGCTCATCATCGTCGAGGACGACGCTGACCTGCACTTTATCGAGGGCTGCTCCGCGCCCAAGTACAACGTGGCCAACCTCCACGCCGGCGCCGTCGAGCTCTTTGTAGGCAAGCGCGCGCACCTGCGCTACTCGACCATCGAGAACTGGTCCAAGAACATGTACAACCTCAACACCAAGCGTGCGCGCGTGGACGAGGACGGCGACATCGAGTGGATCAGCGGCTCCTTCGGCAGCCACGTGGGCTACCTCTACCCCATGAGCGTGCTCAACGGACGCCGCGCCCGCTCGAGCTTTACCGGCATTACCTTTGCCGGCGCCGGCCAGAACCTGGATACCGGCTGCAAGGTCGTGCTCAACGCGCCCGATACTTCGGCAACCGTCGAGACCAAGGGCATCTCCAAGAGCGGCGGCATCCAGACCTTCCGCAGCTCCATCGTGGCCACGCCCAAGGCCGAGGGTTCCAAGGCAACCGTGAGCTGCCAGTCGCTGATGCTCGACGACCAAAGCCGCTCCGACACTATTCCGGCCATGGACATCCGCGCCAAGAACGTCGACATCGGCCACGAGGCCACCATCGGCCGCATCGGCGACGATAAAGTGTTCTACCTGATGAGCCGCGGTATCTCGGAGGAAGAAGCCCGTACCATGATCGTCAACGGCTTTGCCAACCCGGTCTCCAAGGAGCTGCCGCTGGAGTACGCCGTCGAGATGAACAACCTGATCAAGCTCGAGATGGAAGGAGCGATCGGATAATGAAACAGACCACGAACACCGCTGCTACCACCCTTGAGCAGGTCAATGCGATGCCAGCTGCCACTTGGGGTTGGCTGAAGATGAATCAGACCAAGCTCGAGCTCTCTGACGAGCTTTCCGCCGCCCCTGTCCAGGCCGTCGAGGTCGAGGGCCTGGACGAGCAGTTCCGCGGCGCTGCCGACGCCTTCGACGCCGCCATGGACGCCATGGCCGAGCGCTTCCCCGAGCGCCGCGCCTCCGCCCCTGGCGATGCCGCCGACCGCGCCCGCATCACGCGCGAGACCGAGCTTGACGTGCCCGCCACCTCCGTCTACCAGGCCGGTGCCATTAAGCTGGAGGAGGAGCTCTCCCCCGCTGAGGCCTTCGAGACTGGCATGGGCGAGGCTGCCTACACCTACCTGGCCGACCACGCCACCAAGCGCGTCGTCATCGATGTG